>NZ_JBITBU010000032.1:0-50035 GCF_044452545.1 Nocardia sp. NPDC051900
ACACACCGGCTCACCGGCTCCGAACGGACCTATCTCGCGGTCGTCCCGGACTCCGAGGGGCCACCCGAAGAGATCACCGAACTACTGATCACACATACCGCCGGCGCCGCGCACGACCAGCGGCTGATCAAGCTGCCGTTGGGAGACACCACCATCGGTCAGGCCTTCCGACAGCGTTCTCCCCAGCGGGTGGACGACGCTCGCCGCGCGGATCTCGGCAAGATCTTCCCCGACGCCGGGCCCGCACTCGTGCTGCCCATGCAGACCTCCGATTCCACGGTGGGCGTGCTGGTCGCGCTGCGCGCAGCCGAGTCGGCGCCCTACAACAACGAGATCCTCGAACTGACCTCCGCCTTCACCGACCAGGCCGCGCTGGCGATGCAACTGGCCGACGCACAACGGCGCATGCGGGAACTGGACATCCTCTCCGACCGCGACCGCATCGCACGCGACCTGCACGACCACGTGATCCAGCGGCTGTTCGCCGTCGGGCTGAGCCTGCAGGGCACCGTCCCCCGCACCCGCGTGCCCGAAGTGCGCGAGCGGATCAACGAGGCGATCAACGACCTGCAAGATGTCGTCCAAGAAATCCGCACCTCGATCTTCGACCTGCACGGCGGCGACAGCGCGCGGGTGCGTCAACGCATCGAGGAAGCCATCCGCCAGCAGACCGCGCCCAGCGGCATCCGCACCTCCGTGCGCATCAGCGGGCCACTCTCGGTCATCGATCCCGAACTGGCCGATCACGCCGAAGCCGTTGTCCGCGAAGCGGTCAGCAACGCCGTACGGCACTCCGGAGCCGACACCGTCTCGGTCGAGATCACCGTGGCCGACGACCTGACCATCGTCATCGAGGACGACGGCTGCGGGCTACCCAGCGACATCACGCCCAGCGGTCTTGCGAATTTACGGGCGCGAGCCGAGAACGCGTCCGGGACCTCTACTCTCACAGCCGGAATCGGACCGGACGGAAGCCCCGTCGGCACCCGACTGCACTGGACAGTGCCGCTGCGCTGAGCATCGAAAGCGCGCCACACCACATCGGCACGCATCCCGCCGCACAGCGGCCCATGCTGGTGGGTGTCCACCGTGACGTCGGGCGCGCGGCGTGACGTCGGGTATTGCTCAATCGGATCGGCCCACCGGCCTGGACGAGCGAACACACGATCAGCAGCCGAATATCCGCAGGCCTGCTTCGAACCGGCGCCACCGGGCAGAACCGCGATCGAGAAGAGCCGGGTGCGCGGTGCGTGACAGCAATGTCGAACAGTGAATTCCGTTCGCCGAGTTCGGCGCGGGTCTTCCGAAGTGCTGTCATCGCGCGAGACCGCGGTGAGTGTTCTGAAGCCCGAAGGCCTCGATCCATGAAGTTCCGTGAGGTCCACTGCCGGTGTTCGTAGATGCCGCAGGCCCCGGATCCTGTTCGCAACCGCGGGATCTCGCTGTTCGTTCTGCCGCAGGGCGGTCGGTGGTGGCGCCAGGGTGGGCAACTGGTTCGCCGATCACATTGGTGATCAGTTCGCCGAAGGCGTGGGGGTCGTGCATGAGCCAGGTGTGGCCCCCGGGCACGGTGATCGCGTGCGGGTCACCGAGCGCGGTCCGCAACGACAATGAAGTGGATTCGGGTATGACCGTGTCCCGTTTGCTCCACACTACGAGGATGGGGAGGCGGCGCTCGGTGAGCGCGGACAGTTCGGAGGCCAGATTGGCGGTCCGGGCGATATGGGCGACTTCCCACACCGCGGTCGGGTTCCGCAGAATGTTCGGCACTGCATCGCGCAAGATCACCGGCAGGACCCGGGTTACCTGACGGCGCGGAAGCAAGTCGGCCTGTAGGTGCAAGCCCCAGTCCCACAACGGACGTTCACGCAGCGCGCGTACCACTCCGCGGCCGTCGGTCCATGCCGAACCGCCGATGGAGTTGACCAGCACCAGGTGCTCGGCGAGGTCGGGCAGGTCATGGGCGGCTTTGATCGCGACGCCACCCCCGAAGGAGTGCCCGACCAAGGTCACCGGTCGGGGCAGGCCGATCGTCTCGGCGAAGTCGCCGACCCACCGAGCGTATCCGGAGAGACTTCGCTGCTCAGCCGGCAAGCTGGCGGTGCCGCCGAACCCTGGCATGGCTGGGGCGCACACGCGCATTCCCATGTGGATGAGCTGATCGAGCGGACCGGCATAGGCCCGTCCGCCGAGTCCCCAGCCGTGCAGGAAGACTACGCGAGGGCCTGACCCGCCGACTGCGTAGCGGGCGGCTCGGCCCTCGACCAGGATCGATCGCCACCGCAGCCGAGGAGTGCGGCGCTGTGGTGACTGTTTCGCGTTCACAGCTTCTCCTGACGTCGGCTCGACGGTTCCGCCGTTCATGCTCGGGGCCGCGCAGCCCCCGGTTCCGCTTTCGCGACTGCTATTGACAGCCAACTCGTCCATATGGAGCATCGCCGACAGCTTTACCCAATCGGAAGTGCGGAACGTCCGGTGCGTCCGGGCCGCCGGTCTCTCGATCTCAGGACTTTCGGCACCCGCAATTCCGGCATGCATTCAGCACGCCCACTCCCGCACCACCTGGGTCAGAGATCACCCACCGAATGAACCGCAGTCGCACAACCGCGGGTGACACCGGTGGTGGTCGCCTGCCCCAACCTGACATGTGCGAAGCGACAGTCATCGATCGACTTCAGTGGTAGAGGGCGTCGATGCTGTCGGCGAGGTTCTCGACCACTATCTTGCGGCGCAGTTTCATACTCGGTGTGAGATCACCGGCTTCGACAGACAGTTCGTGGTCGATGATGTCGAATTTCTTGATCTGTTCCCAGCGATTGAGTTGTGAGTTCAGGTGGTCGACGTAGGCGGCGATCACGTCGTGGGTCTTCTCGTCCCGCGCGATTTCGGCGAGCGGTTTGCCGGCCAGACCGTGCTTGCCAGCCCATTCGGTGATGCTCGGGGCGTCGAGGCCGACCAACGCGACGCAATAGGGTCGTGTTTCTCCGTAGACGATCAATTCCGCCGCGTACGGACACATTCCCTTGAACGTGGCGGCAATCGCCGATGGCGCGACATACTTACCCTGCGAAGTCTTGAACAAATCCTTCTTGCGGTCGGTGATGTGCAGGAATCCGTCTGCGTCGATCTCGCCGATATCGCCGGTGCGGAACCAGCCGTCCGCGTCCAAAGCCTCGGCAGTGGCCTCGGGACGGTCGTGATAGCCACTCATCACGCCGGGACTTCGGAGCAGGATCTCGCCGTCCTCGGCGATCTCGACCTCGGTGCCGGGAAACGGCTTGCCCACGGTTCCGAACCGGTATGCGCCCGGGCGGTTGATGAAGGAGGCGGCGGCGGTCTCGGTCAGGCCGTAGCCTTCGAGGACAACGATTCCGACCGCGTCGAACCACTGCGCGACATCGCGGTCCAACGGGGCCGCAGCCGAAACGAAGTACCGCAACCGACCACCGAAGCGTTCACGGATTTTGGACAGTACCAGCTTGTCGGCGACTCTGTGCTGCAACGAAACCAGCAACGACGGATCCTTGCCGGCCTGTCGCGCCCGCGAAACTTCCAGGCCGACCCCGACCGCCCACTCGAAGAGCTTCTTCTTCAACCCGCCTTCTTCGGCCATCATGCCCTCGATCCGGGCATGCGCCTTCTCGAAAATGCGCGGGGCGGCCGCAACGATTGTGGGATGCAGTATCGCGAGGTTGTCCACGATCTTGTCCACCCGGCCGTCGATTGCCGTGGGAAAGCCGATCAGCGGCGACAGCGCCAGCATCACCTTTCCGAACGCGTGGGACAGCGGCAGCCACAGAAAGTTCAGATCGTTGGCGTTGAGAACGTTCAGGGCGTCGATCGCTGCGGCGCTGTACGTCCATGCGGAATGCGGCAGCCGAACCCCCTTCGGGGTGCCGGTCGTCCCGGACGTGTACATGATGCTGCCCAGGTGCTCGGGCCGGATTCCGCGGATGCGGTCGGCCACCGCGTCGGGCGATTCGGCGAGCACTCTCCGTCCGCGCTCTTGGAGCTCATCGAGAGTGATCACCCAGTTTCCGTCGCCCTCGCCGTCGAAGATCACCACCTGCCGAACGTCGGGCAACTCGGCGCGGTGCTCGATCAGTTTGTCGACCTGCGACCGATCCTCGGCGACGACGACACGGCTGCCCGAGTTGGCGACGATGAACGCGACGCCCGGGGCGTTGGTGGTGGGGTACACGGTGGTGGTGGCCGCACCAGCGCACATCACGGCGAAGTCGGCGAGCACCCATTCGTACCGCGTGGATGACACGAGCGCTACCCGGTCCTCGGCCTGGATGCCCAGCGCGATCAACCCGGCGGCGAGAGTGTCGACGCGCTCACCGAACTGCTTCCAGGACACGCTGGTCCAGCGACCATCATCAAGGAATCGGAATGCCTCCGTATCGGCAGTCTGCGCGATGCGGTCGACCAGTAGCTGCGCAACCGAGGATGCCCGTTTCTCGATCTTGCTGAGATCGGGAGGTTCCTCGAATTTTTGGAGGACCTTCATTACCTCATTTTACGGATTTCCGGCCGATCGATAAGGCACTTCGGCAACCGGCCCGGACAGGGGACCTAAGACTCTTCATCGGCTGCCGCCGGTCGCGATTGACTCAGAATTCTCAAGAGAATTCCAGAGGTAGGCCATGGCCGAGAACAGGCTGCACATCCACGCGGGCAACAAACAGAAGACCGCGGCAGGAACACCGTTTCCTGAATCGTGTGTCGTCCAAGTCACCGATTCCTCCGGTGCCGGAGTCGAAGGTGTCGAGGTGTGTTTCACTCTTCGGGGTTCGGCGGCGCCGGTCTTCCCGTCACCGCCCAGTCCTGACGGCATTCGTTGGCATGCCGTCACCAGCTGCGCCGGTCTCGCTGCCGCAGTCCCGGTCACGCCCTACTTCACCGGGACCGTGGAGGTGCACGTGACCGCGGAAATGTTTCCGGGCCCGAACACCGTCGACTTCCATCTCGCCGCGATCTGACACGCTCAGACCGCTTCCATGGTGGGCGTGTGGGTGGATCGACGACCACCGATCCACTCCCGCCAACGGCACTCACCTTCCGTCACCCGGTCGCGGTGCTGGCCTGGCCGGATCTGGCCGCGGTCACCGAACCGACACGCGCGACCACCACCGTCGGCGTCGCTGCCCGCCGCCGTGCTCGCCTGCGACCGCTGCGCGCTCGGCATGCCGCTGCGTGCTCGGCGCCGGACCGGATTTCCGTCCGTCGGGACAGACCGCGCAACGGCGTGAGATCGGCTTCCATCCCTCTCGAAGACCGCGACTGCGCATCCGTCACCGCCGCAGTCGGCCATGACAGGCTCGGCCGCCCAACTCGACGTCGATGTGCGGCACAGGTGCACGGTCTCATGCCCGGGCGCTGCGACCCTAGCTGGTGTTGTGCGCTGATTCCGCACCGAGAATGTGTCAGACCTGACCGAGCAACGCGTACTGCGGACGCTCACCATGCAGCCGAGCGATGGCATCCGCCAGCAGTGGAGCGACGGAGCAAACTTCTATCGGTGCGGCCGAATCCTCATGTGCGATCGAATCGGTCACTACGACACGGCGCATCGCTCGATGGCGCAATCGGCGGACGCGACGTCCAGCAGGTCGGCCACAGCGGCTGCCAGTTGCGGATCGGCGCTGCCGGACAGAACCCGAATCGACGTCACAGTCGCGTGTCCGTCCGTCTGGCGCCGCTGTCGACCGCTGGCGCGGGCGCCAGTTGAGCCACCAGCCAATCACGCGCGAGTTCGGCGACCTTTTCCAATGCGCCCGGTTCGGCGAACAAGTGCGTGGCACCGGGCACCACGGTGAGCGCGGTTTCACACGACATCTCCTGTGCCGCCAACCGATTGAGCTCCAGCACCTGATAGTCGTGCCCACCCACGATCAGCAACGTCGGCGTACGCACCGCCGGAAGCGCCGGTCCAGTGAGATCCGGCCGACCGCCACGCGACACCACCGCGGCGATAGCGACACCGGGATCCGCCGCAGCGCGCAGCGCCGCGGCCGCACCCGTACTGGCGCCGAAGTAACCGATCCGCATACCGGCGACCTCGGCTCGACCGGTCAGCCATCGGGTGACCTCGAGCAGCCGCCGCGACAGCAGCGGGATATCGAAAACCCGCGCCCGATCGACTTCCTCCTCCGGCGTCAGCAGATCGAACAGCAAGGTGGCAAGCCCCACTCGGTTGAGCGCCTCGGCTACGAAACGATTGCGCGGACTGTGCCTGCTGCTGCCGCTACCGTGCACGAAGACCACCATCCCGAGCGGATTCTCGGGGATGGTGAGATGCCCGGACAGTTCTGTCTCTCCGATCGGGATCTGGATATCCTCATCACACAGTGGCGGATCGTCGCCGGATACATGAGCCGGCATCCCGCGGTCTCCTGCGGCACGAAGCAGCAGGTCGACCTCGGCGTCGGTGACCTGACCGAAATTGCGGTACCAGCTGCCGACCGCCCCGAACCACATGGGCATCTCGAGGCAGACCACCTCGTCGGCCACCTCCCCCAGCGCCGCCAGTGTGTCACGCGGAGCTACCGGGACAGCCAGCACGACCCGTTGTGCGCCTTGTGCCCAGGCGACCTGGCAGGCGGCTCGGGCCGTCGCACCGGTGGCTATACCGTCATCGATGACGATGACCGCCCGGCCCGACAGCGGGATACGCGGGTGAGCGCGCCGCAGCCGCTCGGTTCGCCGCCGCAGTTCGGCGCGTTCGCGTCGTTCCACTGTGGCAATCTCGTCGCCGGTGAGTCTCGTATAGCCGAGGACGACGTCGTTGATCACTCGGACGTCGTCTTCGCCGATCGCGCCGAAGGCGAGTTCCGGCTGGTATGGCACACCGAGTTTGCGAACCACGATCACATCCAAGGGCGCGTCCAGCGCCCGTGCGACCTCGTAGGCCACGGGGACGCCGCCGCGGGGTAGGCCGACCACGATGGCATTTTCGTCCCGGAGGTACTCCAGTCGTCTCCCCAATCGACGCCCGGCGTCACGGCGATCATCGAAATACATCGCAGACCTCCTTCCACACCCAGTGTGATTGTCGTCGCCTCGGCTCGGGCAGGTCCGATCGTCGCCGAGTGGAGAGCCGTTGGTCCTACCCGGTCGTCAGCTGGTTGACTCGCGGTTCATTCCGCGCGCGACGGCGCACCACTCACCGCTTTCCCGGCTGAACTTGCCGCCGAGGGCCAGCTGTCCCCCGGACAGCTGGTCCGCGAAAAGTAGACGACATCTATTGCTGGTCTCGGGGCTCAGGCGCGACGATGATCGGACATTCCACCGAATTCACCAGCGCCGACGTGATGGAGCAGGGCAGCAGTCCGGTGGCGCCCCTACGGCCACGGCTACCCACCACCAACAGCTGCGCGCCGCACGCTTCGTCTGTCAGACAGCGAACCGGGCTGTCGTGGGCCAACACCCGCCGTACCGGTACCTCCGGATATCGCTCGCCGAATCCCGCGAGATTCTCCGCCAACGCCGCGTCTTCCAGCTCCCGCACGGCCTCCCAGGCCGGGATGAGATTGGTTCCACGCGTATCGCTCCATGCGTGCAACGCGATCAACTCCACCTCCCGACGCGATGCCTCTTCGAACGCCAGCCGCACCGCCGATCCACAGTCGCGTGTCCCATCCACTCCGAGCAGGACCGGCCTACTCACGGACTCCGCATCCGTAGCGGGGGCCGACCGAACAACGGCGACCGGGCAATGGGCGTTCTTGATCACCGCTGTGCTCACCGACCCGGGCAATCGACGGCTGAAGGCCCCGAGACCACGGTGGCCGACGACCACCATTCGCCACCATCGCGAACGATCGATCAGGTGCGCGACGACCGGATCGTCGATCAGTGCGGTTTCCACCGTCAGCGTCTCATCGGGTGCGGCTTTGCGAGCCGTATCCCTGGCCTCGGCGAGTATTCGCTCTCCGTTGCGTCGCCGCACTCCGGCGGTGTCGGTCGACCAGTGTCCAGGACCGAAGCCGGTTCGAACGGACGCCACGATGTGCAGTCCGCGCCGGTACAGCGCCGCGTCCGCCGCCGCCCATGCCACGGCGTGGTAGGAGGAAGCGGAACCGTCGACGGCGACGACGGTGGATCGGCCGATGTGTTCGCACGGTGGGGTTGTGTTCTCCGTCATGGTGTTCACCTGGTAGCTCGGAGGTGTCCTACTCAGGCGCCCGAGGACCTCGCGGCAGATCGGCTCGCCCGATAGTGCCTGGAGGACAGATGTGCCTCCGCGATTTCTTCCTGTGCCCGCAGTTCGTCGCGGGTGACTACATGTGCGTCCGGGCCGGGAAAGGTGAGTGCTCGATGGCCGGTGTCGATCCAGTGCACGAGATAAGGCGGCGTTCCGTCGCTGCCGTGCACTTCCTCGATGAGACCGCGCCGGACCGCGCCGCCGAGATTGCGACCTTCGACTATCAGCCAGTCCCCCACCTGCGCATGCATGCGCGCAACCTCCTCTCTGCTCCCCACCCGACTTATCGTCGCAATCTGCCAGCAACCGATGGTAGGGCCATTGGTCGCAGGTCGGCGCTGCACTCGGCGCCATGTAGGGCCATTGGTCGTTGAGACGGTGAACCCGATGCCCTAGCGTCGCCGGGGCATTCGGCGCACGCTCGGATCGCCCGACTCGAGCGGGAGCTTGGAGTTGCTCTACTGCGGTATCGGATGCACAGTCGCTACTCATCGGTGAACTCGCCTTCGCCGAGGCCCATCGCGGGATGACAACGTCCGAATCGGGGTTTTGGTCGGCACCCTCGCCGCCGCGGGGCTGTTCGAGGAGCCCGGTCTCGACCAGCGCACCGACCATGACGAAAAGCCCCGCGAAGAACAGCAGCGTCTCCCATTCCACCGCGGCCAGGTACTCCTGTTGCGGTAGGCCGGAGATGATTACCAGAATCCCGGCACCCAGCAAAGCCACCACCGATGGCTCGATATGGAAGGCCGAGTGCCCAACGAACCCGGTGAAGACCACCCACCAAGACGACCGCGCATTTGGTCAGCAGGCCGCGATCGCGGATCGCTTCCCGTTCGTCCAGGGACATGACATCGGCGACTCGCGCGGGTTCGACTGCTTCGCCCCTCTGGCACGGCCCACACCTCACCGTCGAAGCGGAGCGCGGCGAACGCCTCGAGACTGTCACCACCGAAACCGGCCCCGGCCAGATAGTCCAGGTGTTCGGATGTGAAACTGAACTGCTCCAGCCAGTCGAGGCAATCGCCGACTCCTGCGGAGGCGAGAAAACCCCGGTTGGCGGGCAGGTCCCGGACGAACAGGCTGAAAGTGGCAAGTCCGGTCATCTGCCTGCGGAGGTAGCTGTCCACCATGGTCAGTTCGTAGAAGTCGGTCAGCAGCGCGCCGGACATATGTAGAGCATGTTGCGCACCGCGGTCCGGGCTGCAGAGGCGAAGGTCCTCAGCGTCGTCACCTCCGGCTGGCTCGGTGACCGCTTCGGGCGGAGTCCACGCCGCCATGAAGGTCATCGGACGTTCCCGTGAGGGACGTCCGACCCTAGGCGGACCATAGCCGTCGCGACGACCCTGGTGCCATGTCTCCCAGAAGCGATTCACTCGAAGCGTCTTTGCGCATCGCGCGCCGGATCGTCACCGCGGTGCCGATGCGCCTGCGCTCGGTGTTGCGCGGCGCGACCGGCGCCGAGGGCGTTCACCGGGTCGCGCCCGAGGATGCCATCGCCGAACGGCTCGAGGAGTTGGAGCACCGAGTGCTACTGCTCGGCGACGCGGTCGCGGTTCTCGCCCGAGGACTCGAACAGCTGCCGAGCAGCGACACCGATGATCAACGCCGAGCCGACGCGGCCCAGCAAGCCCACCGCATCCTCATCGCCGAGCATCTCACCAGCGCATCCGCACCGCAGTAGCTCGTAGCGGCAGGCCGGACGCACGCGGCAGGGTGCGCGACCTCGCACTCCGCCGAGTTCCCGGTCCGGTAGCTGGTTGTCGCGAGATCGCTCGGAATCGGAACTCGCTGTCGCGCCAGTCCGAAAGAGGCGAAGAAGATGTCCAGGATCGGTAATCTCCCCATTCTCGTCGGCGTCGACGGATCGCCCGTCGCGCTCGCGGCGCTACGCTGGGCTGCCGTCGACGCCGCCCGCCGTCACGTGCCGCTGCACCTGCTCTACGCGATCGGTGTCCTCGGTGAATTCGGATCGGGCTTCGAGCTCGGACAGTTCGACTTCGACAGTTACCGCCAAGGCGGACTGGACGCGCTCGAAACCGCCCGCGCGACCGCCGTCGCCGAATCCGCGTCGATCGGCGAACTCGACATCAGCACCGAACTGGTGGACGCCCCTGCGATCCCGGTCCTGCGCGATCGCTCCAAAGCCGCGCGACTGCTCGTTGTCGGCACCCACGGGCTTGGCGCGGTCAGCCGCAGACTGCTCGGTTCGGTGAGCACCGCCTTGGCACGGCACGCCGCATGCCCGGTCGCGGTCATTCCGGAAACGCCCGCGTCGCCGCACCGCCCGGTGGTGGTCGGCGTAGACGGCTCCCGCAGCAGCACGCACGCTGTCGAGATCGCGTTCGACCAAGCCGCTTTCCGCGGTGTCGAACTGGTCGCAGTGCACACCTGGTCGGATTTCCTGCGCTTCGAATCATCCGAGCAAATGCAGGAGGAGGGCGAAGAATTGCTCTCCCGCAGCATTGCCGGATTCGGTGAGAAGTATCCGGAGGTTCCGGTGCACCGCATCGTGACCGAGGACCGTCCCGCCGACCGGCTTCTCATGATCGGCGACAAGGCCCAGCTCATCGTGGTCGGCAGCCACGGTCGCGGCGGCTTCTCCGGAATGACGCTCGGCTCGGTCGGTCAGGCCGTCCTGCACGCGGCTCAGGTGCCGATGATCATCGCCAGGTCGGCGAGTTGACCACGCACGGGCGGAACCGAGTTCCGCCGCGGAAAGGAGCCCAACGTCACCTGCGCCCGTGACATTGGCATCTCACTCGGAATGTCGTATCCACGGGAGAATTCTTTCTGTAGTTCCAGCCAACAGGCAGCAGCTTGCGACGCTGCCGGGACAGGTTCGCGATGACCGAATTGGGCCCGCTGGACACGGGCTTCATGGAAATGGAAGACACCGACCGCCGGGTCAGCCTCGGCATCGGTACGGTGGCGATCCTCGAGGGTCCATCGCCATCCAGGGACGAGCTGCGCGGCTGGCTGGATCGCGGACTGGAGCGGCACGCACGGCTGCGCCAGCGGGTGCGCCGCGTGCCATGGGACGTGAAAGCGCCGGTGTGGGAGGACGATCCGAATTTCGATCTGCACCATCACATTCGGTGGACCGCGTTACCGGCCCCGGGCGGCGAGCGGGAGTTGCAGGAGCTGATCGCGACCGAGCTGACCGAGCGGCTGGATCGTGACCATCCGCTGTGGGAAGTAGTCGTGGTCGACCAGTTGACCGAGGACCGCTGGGTGATGATCCTCAAGGCTCACCACACCATGGTCGACGGCATCTCCGAACTCACGCTGCTGGAAAGCTTCTGCGACCCCGCCCCGGTCGACGTCGGCGAGCACCGAAGGCCGAATGGAAAACGTTCGGGCGCCGGGATTCTGAAACTATTGACAAAAGTGATGCAGGCACCGGTGGCCATCCCGCGTTCCGCCGTGGGAACCGTGCGCACTTTGGCGCCGGTGCTGTACGCGGCGATCGCGCCGGCAAGCGAATCCTCGCTCAACGGCCCCATCGGTAAACAGCGGCGCTACACCGTGGCGCGAACCATGCTCCCGCAGGTCCGAGAGATAGCGACGGCCTTCGATGTCACCGTCAACGATATCGCCGTGGCCGCGATCACCGCCGCCTACCGTCGATTGCTCCTCAGCCGAGGCGAACATCCGACACCCACCGAACTGCGCATCGTCGTACCGGTCTCGACCCGAACGACGGAGGCGAAACAGGTGCTCGACAACCGCGTCTCCGCGGTGATCGCTCATCTGCCGATCGAACTCGACCAGCCCGTGGAGCGCCTCATCGCCGTCCACGAGCAGATCGGCAGGCACCGAGCCCGGGGCGAAGCCGACGCCGAGAAATCGGTGCTCTCATTCTCCCGGCGGCTGCCGTTCGGGATCGTGGCCGAAGTGTTCCGGCTGGCGGTCTCCTTCCCTCAGCGCGGCGTCGTCGCACTGGCGACCAACATTCCCGGACCGCGGCACCGCCTGACACTCGGCGGCCGGAAAGTGATCGAGTTGTGGCCCTGCATCCCCATCGCCATGCGGGTGCGCACGACGATAGCGATCCTCAGCTACCTCGACCGCCTGACGTTCGGCATCACCGGTGACTACGACACGACACCCGACATCGAGACGATGTCCTCGAGCATCACGACCGAGATCGCGGTGCTGCTGGCCCACGCCCGCAACCGGCAGCTCACACGACGACCGCAACCCGCCATCGGTACCGCCACCGCTCGATCACGGCATGCGAAGTGAGTCCGGAACAGCAACCGGCGCCCGGCACCGATCCGGCGAACGCGGCAACCAGCCACAACCTGCCGGTCGTACTCGCCCTCGCCTTCGCATTCACGATCACCGTCCTCGACCCCCTCGTGCTCAGCCTGAACCTGCCGCAAATGAGCCGGGACCTACGCGTGCCGCCGCAACTCGTCGGTCCGCTCGGCGGAACGGCGACCCTCGTGATGGCCGCCGCCGTCCTCGCCGCGGGCAATCTCGGAGATGCCTACGGGCTCAAGCGGCTGTTGATGACCGGCCTGGGCATCGTGACCGTCGCCGACCTGCTCTCCCTGCTGTCACCCGGCTACGGCTACCTCTTCACGATGCGTGTACTCGACGGCCTCGGGATGACAGCGCTGCTCGGCGTACCGCTGGCTCTGCTGAAGACATCGGTACCGGAGCAGAAGCGCCCCACCGCCATCGGTGTCTTCATGGCGGTGGAGATGATCCTGTGTGGTGTGATCCCGGCGCTCACCGGTTGGATGGTGACCGCCGTCGGCTGGAGATCGCTGTTCCTGGTCGCCCCATCGCTGTCGTTGCTCGCGCTGTGGCTGACCGCCGTCTATGTGCCGGAGTCGCCCGTTCGGCAGCGCCCTCGGCTGGACGTGATCGGTGTGGCATTGATCGGTTCGGCGCTGCTCGGCCTCGTCGTCGGCATCGCCGCCGCGCAGAAGGGCGTTCTCCGGCCGGAAACCTGGCTACCGCTCGCCTTCGGCGCTGCGGCGGCGACCGCATTCGTGCTTCATGAACGGCATACACCCGAACCAGCCTTGGAGTTGACGCTGTTCCGCAGCGCGACGTTCGGTGTCGCTCTGGCGGCGGCACTCACCCTCAACTTCCTGTCCGCCGGATTGGGAGTCGCGCTCGGACAGTTCGGGGGCAAGGTGCTGTCGCTGTCGCCGGAGGCCATCGGCACGCTGTACCTGCCCGGCACACTGCTGATCGCGGGCGCCGTGACCGTGGCCGGGCGCTTGGTGGGCGTTTACAGCCCACGGCCGGTGTTGATCACCGGGCTGTTGCTGCTATCGGCGAGCGGATTGCTGATGGCGGGAACGGCGAGTCCCACGATGGCGCTGTGGTTGCTGGTGCTGGCCACCTGGCTGTGTAATCTCGGCGCACTGGTCACCTCTACTTCGGTGTCCGAAATGGTGTTGTCGGAAGCACCGCCCGGACGTTCCGGTACTGTCGCTTCCGTCCAACTGGCCTCCGGAATGACCGGCTACGCCTTGGGACCCACCGTTTACCTCCTGCTGCTGAACATCTTCTTCCGGCGGGAATGGCTGGCCGACGCGCACTCGCGCGCACTGTCGGCCACCACCGCCGAGCGGGCAGTCGACGCCGCGCGCAGCGCGGTGGCTCACAGTCCGGGCAGCGCAGGTTACGACCCCAACCTGTTGCGGCAAGCGGCCGGCCTGCGGCTCGATCTGGACTTCGCGGACGCCCTTCGGCTCACCATGCTGACAGTCAGCTTCCTACCGATCGTCGTGGCCGTGGCTGCGCTGCTACTCGTGCGTCGCCGCACCACACGGCGCCCCGGCTTCCGAGTGTTCTGCAGCCGATCACGAGAGCGGCATGCCGGCGGTTCCGCGCTCGACTCAGATCACCTACCGCGCCAGTAGGGAGCCTTCGCCACCGGTAGCGCCTCGCCGGTCAACGCCGATTCGTCGATTTCCAGGCCATCGGCCTCGAGCAGCCGGCAATCCGCAGGCACGCCCTCGCCCGGACCGAGCCGGATGATGTCGCCTGCTCGTCGTAGCGCTCGATCGGCCCCGGCGGCAGTGGGATGGGCCGCGCCGCGGCGCACTGCGGCAGTGGGCGCCCCTGCGGCGGCGCCGTGTACCGCACCGGTTCCACCCGTGTGAAGGTAGTCGCGCGCGAGCACTCTTGCCGCAGGAGCGATACGCGATGCACGAGATCGACGGCCGGGCTGAGCGGGTGTCGTTCCACAGCGCCCACGGCGGCAGCCGCGAGCCTGAGCGCCAAGTCCACCTCGGCGGTGCCGAAACGCCGTTCAAGCGGGCTCCGCAGCCTCTCTTGGTTCTGCTCGAACGCGATGACGGGTACGGGTTCGACCGGCGTCAACCGCGCGGGCACGCGCACACGGCGCCGACCGTGCCGACGGCGATCGCGGCCACATCGGAGCACGCAGCGACCAGATACCTCGCCGGACCGGTCCGATCCGTGGGAGGCTCGGTGACAGTCGCGGGGAACGGACCCTCCGCAGCGGCGGACTCCGCCTCGCGCACCGCGACGAGAACGACGTCCTCGTCCAACTCGGCAGTCGACTTTTCGGCGACCACCAGACGTCCGCACCCGGCGTCGACACCCGTTCAAGCAGAGCCCGGCAGAGAACTGTCCGCTGAACCCGCCGATTCGACACGAACCTCCACAGTGCGGGTTCGTTGCGCATGGGCATCTCATACGAAGGAATCGAGGCCGGCGGAGGTGACCGACATCGTTGCCGCGACGGGCGGCGGCGTGACCAACTGCATCGGACTCCGGTGGGAGCAGCGGTCGTCGCGCTCCTGCCCTCCGTTCAGCCGATTCGTGCATGCTGAGCCTGCCTGTGGGCGTCCAGTCCGAGGTCGAAGTGGGCAACGGTGCCGTCGTACCGCAGCGCGTCCTTCCACCCCTGTTCGGCGATGATCGCGAGCATGAGGGTGTTCTCCGTCAGGATGTCGGCGGTGAGACGTTCGACTCCGCGGAGGTAGGCGGCCGTCCCCAGCCGCCGGACGAGCAACGTGCCGATGCCGTGACGCTGGTCGTGGGCGACGACCGCGAGCGCGATCTCCGCGGCGACATGCCCGGGCGTGGCGTCGGTGACCACGTAGTTGGCGACCCCCACCAGGTCCGCACCCTCGAAAGCGCCGAGCGCCAAGTGCGTGGAGTCGTGCAGGCACATTTGTTCGGCGAATGCCTCGATATGCTTCGGGAGGGCGCTGAAGAACCGGAGACGCGCATCGTGCGCCGACATCTGCCGATGCAAAGTCGCGACCGCTTCCCGGTCTTCGGGCGTGAGCGCGCGAATCTGCACGCCGGGAATCGGGGGAGCAGGCCGGGCAAGCGGATTCGCGCCGAGACCGACCGGAGGCGTCCGTGACGGGCAGATCATGACCGGGCACCGGCTGCGGCGGAAGAGTTCCGCGTCGAAACCGCGCACCGCAGAGACCGGCGCGTGTCCATCGGCTCCGGTGACCACCAGTTGCGCACCGATCACGCGTTCGCTCAACGCCGCATCCGATATCTCGGCAGAGGCAGCCACAGTGACATCGGGGAAGACTTCTCGTGCTGCGGCCACGTCAGCGTCGAGGGAGTTTCGCTCAGTGGTCACGGCCGGAACTGGTTCTGTGGGGATCACGGCGGCTGGTTGTTCCGGCCCGACGCACAACGGCAAAACCGATGCACCGAACAGGTTGGCGTAATGGAAGGCGGCGACAGCAGCGCCGGTATCGCCGCTGGCGCCTGCCACAGCGAGGATCACCAGGCGTCGATCCGGAAGCTGGTCGTGCCGCCCCCGCCAGACGATCACAGGGCAGATCGCGTGGTCGGCGATCGTGGCGCTGTGGAAAGTGGCCGCCAGTACATCGAGCGCCCCCACATCCGGGTGGCCGAGGACGACCATCCGAGCGTCCTCTTCCACGCTGGCCAGTGCCTCTTCGGCTGGTCCACCTATCACTCCGCCGGTGACGAGGAGTTCGGGATAGCGGCGGCGCACGGCGGCGATGGCGTTGTCGACGGCCGTCGCACTTTGCCGAGATCTCGCTGCCGGATCGGTTCGCTTCGAAGCCGTTCTCGCGGATAAGCCGTCACACGATGTAGGGACGTAGACGATCCGCAGAGGACACGACAGCCGCTCGGCGAGACATGCCGACCATAGAGCGGCCGCGTGACCTATTGGTGGGTGGTCGACCGTCACCACGATCGGGGAACGTCCGTCTGCCATCATGCGATCCTCCAGTATCCGGCGGTCGACCTCGGTAGCCGCCGAAGGATGAGGCGCTCACATTCACGATCGGCGCCGCCCACGTTTACGCCGCGTCGCCGTGCGGCTTCCAGCCTCAGCTGGGTCCGTTTCCAGTCGTCGTCTTGATTGCGATGTGCTTTTCGGGTGCATCCGATTCGGATACCGGTACGCTCACCGTCAAGATCCCGTCTGTATAGGTGGCCTCGATGGCATCCTCTTTCGCCCCTGTGGGCAACGGAACCGAACGATAGAAGCTGCCGTAGTGAAATTCCGACCGGGTGCCTTCTTCATTACGTTCGGCACGTTCGGCCTTGATGGTCAACTGCCCTTCCCGGACGCTGATGTCCACGTCTTTGGCCGGGTCGACTCCGGGCAACTCGGCGCGCAGAATGTAGCGGCCCTTCTCGAGTCTCTCCTCGACGCGAATCATATGGCCTTCAAGTGACGTCCAGACGGGCCTCGATTCGAATCGAGTCATTAAATCGGACCAATCGGGCAGCGCTGGCCAGGCTGGTAGCAGTGCCTGGCGCGGGGAAAGCATGCTCATTGTGTGACTCCCCGATGAAGATTGTAAGTGCGGTTGATGACTTATTCATTCCACGCGGGTTCCACATCGGGCAGTAGGGTCGACGGTCCTTCATTCGAATACCCTGGTCCCGGGTGTCGCAAGACGGTAAGGGCAAGATCGCCCGAATGACGTCGAACCCTTCGACGGCGCGCCTTCGCTCCCGCAGTGATCGAAGACCGCATACGCGTCCACGCCATTTTCGGTGAGGTGATCGTCGTAGGCGACGATAGACCGTTGCCTTTGGCGATCTTGGAGTCGGAGAACTCGCGTGTCCGCTGACAGATGCGCGGGTTGCAGAACGCCATTGATGGACTGCGGCGCCGAGGTAGCGGTTGTGCGCGAGTCTGCGGGCGACGACGAATTCGCTGCGTCCGGATCGGCGGGTGACCGGTGCGGTGCATGCGCAGCATTGCAGTGCGTTCGCGGTCGTGTATTGCTGGGGGCGGTTCCCGATTTTGCCTGCGATCCGGGCGGCAAGGACGTCCCCGAGTCCCGGGGAAGCTCAGGTAGGTCTTACCGCCCGGGACGGCTTTTCCCGGAGAGGGATTCCTGGGCTGCTTGTCACGACCATGGCGAACATCGCCGAGCAGCAACTCGCCGATGCGCCGTGCCCAGTCTTTGTGGGCCTGTCCCAGGACGAGCAGCTGGTTGGCGGTCATCGCGGTGGTCGTGGCTTTGGCGAGCACCAGATACTCGCCGGGGGCAACTACTCGACCGCCAGCGCACCCAGCACCCGCACCTCGGCCGGGTAGGGTTCCAGCTCCGTGCACCGGGCCACGAGCTTTGCGATCCCCGCCGGAGTGTGATCGATACGGAAGCCCTCGATTACTCCTTGGCCCGGCAGCCCCCGCGCCACATCGCGAAACGCTTCGGCCCAATCGATCCCTACAGCAAGCAAATCCACTGCCTCCAACATATCCACTTGACAAAATCAGCGGGACCGCGGGCACTGCGTCGTGCTGATAGACCAGTCCTCACCGGGACGACACCTTCTGAGACGACCCGCCCACGGCACAGGGCCCCCGAGGATGCCGTCTCATTTCAGTCTTCGCAGGACAAACAGCGAAAGCGTTCCCCGGAGGTCCCAGCCATGAATGAAGGTAGTGCTATCGGCTTCGCCCTCCTCCCACGCGCGTAGTCTCTGCGGTAGTCTGAGAGTGTGGCGATCGAGTGGTACTGGGCGCTCGCCCAGATGCTGGCGCGAACAGGAGTCGACCCGGACGACGTATTCGACTTGGTGGATGCGTGGATGAAAGGGAATCGGCCGGTCTGGCTACGGTCGGCTGCCGACCCGGCGACCGGGCTGGTGTCGCTGGTGATCTGGGGTCGCGCCGAGGACGGCACACCGATATCGGTGTTCGCCCGTCGTCTCGGTCGCGACATCGAGGTGTACAACGCCGCGTACCTCACTACAGACCAGGCCGCGGACTTCGAGAAGTGGGAGGCGACCCGCAATGACTGATCCGTTCTTGAACATGAGCCCGGCCGAAGTGGCGGCGATGACCGAGCGCCTCGAGTTCACCGATGAACCGGTCACCCCGCCGATCGAGACCGGCCCGGCCGCCGAACCGGTCCTCATCCCCCGATCGGTGAAACTGACCCGTGACCTCGACCAGGCGTGCAAGCGCCGCGCCGCGAACCTCGGCATGTCACAGTCGGCCTATATCCGTTCGTTGATCGAACGCGACGTGGCCGAGGCAGGAACCGGCGAGCAGCGACCGGCGTGGGTGCGCGAACTCCTAGCCGTGATCGCTCAGCACGAGAACGACGAGCACCGCAAGGCATCCTGAGCCGAGTTCAGCGGTCCACGTCGACCAGTCGGGATGACCAACTCCTGTGGAGCGGCGTCCGAGACGTGGAGCCCGGTCGACATCCAGATCGCGACCGCGGTCTGTGCAACTGCGCGAATGGCCTGTTCGCTGCGGAATCGCGATCTGCGATTTCCCGAACACTCCCGGATCCCGGGCTGATGCTGATGGGTTCGACACGTTCTCACGGGCCAGCGTGCACATTACGCCGAGAGAGCGAGTGCTTCCGATAGGCCCGCGTCCCACCGTCGTGATGCCGACCTACTAGGGCGACACGAACGTGCGTGTCAGTTCCCTGCCGTCCAGGCCAGATCCTCTTCACGGAGCAAGTCGGCCCACATCGCGCTGAACGCAAACCGGATCAGAGAAGCGGCACATCAGTGCGCAGGCACGCGGCTTGTCGAAACAGAAGCCCTTCGTCAGTTCAGGTCGAGACTGCCTCGGGCTCGTCTCAACCACACACTGAACATTTGCGGAGGGCAAAATTCTTTCAACTGGATGGCCTTGAACCATCGACAGGGGTTGGTGTCACGTTTTTTGCTATCTGGAATCGTGACATGTTTTCGATACAGTTTCATGTCATGCGAGCGGCGATAGGTGACGCCAGTAAGGCGTTGGTGACAGCGCCGGTCGGCAGTTTCGTGCATACGAATCGCCTGCCGGGGACTTCGGCTGCTGCCACCTCAGCAGTCAAGCGCGCATACCAGCGTGGAGAGCTGGTACGTATCCGCAGGGGCCTGTACTTCAAGGGCGCTAAGACCCGTTACGGCACAACCCGGCCGTCTGCAGAGGTCATCGCCGTGGAGGTGCTGGGTACTACCGGCGCCGGGCCGACAGGATTCTCCGCAGCGCGTGCGCTTGGGTTAACCACCCAGGTCCCTGCTGAGCCGACCATGGTCGTGACCGGGCCAGTGCCGTCAGCGGTGCCCGGGATGAAGGTGTCCACGCGCGGCAACCTCAAGCGGCTGGCGTTGACGTCGTTGGAGATCGCCGCACTCGAGCTGCTGCGTGGTGACTGGGAGACGACTGTCGATGAGGGGTGGTCCGCGCTCGCAGATGCAGTTGGCAAAGCGGTGGCTGCCGGAAAGCTACGTTGGCGCGAACTCGCGACAGCTGCGGAAAGTGAGAGATCTCCTAGGTTGCGCAAAAATCTGCAGCGACTGAGCGAGGAATTGCAAGTTTCAGGCACACTGACCTGATACCTCCTCTACTGCGTGAGCATCCCTGCGCGCAAACAGTTGATCCGGGCGAGGTGGTCGCTGACGGCGTCCGTTCGATCTCGGCCTGTGGTTGCCGAGGGCTGTCTTTCTCACGGCGCGGACACCGTTGGCGGCGTGCTCGGCTCGGCCTCCAAACCACGTCTGCTGGTACAGTCTTCGGGATTAGCAGCAGGCCCCACGCGGGGGTAGATCGACTCCACGCGCGGTTATTCTCGGTGTCAGCCTTGTCGCCGAGCCCGACCCGGCTGCGGAATCGCGATTGTTCTCGAGGGCGCGCGGCCGGTCGTGATCCGTTGCGGTGATTGGGAATTCGCGCTCTACTCGTAGCTCCAGCTCCGGCCGGTCAGGCGGTATTGCTCGACCGGTATCGGTTGCGCTTCGGGTTTCATGCGTGCTGTGTAGAGGATGCCGTCGAGGTGGTCGATTTCGTGCTGGATGAGGCGGGCGAGACCGTCCTGATATTGCTGCCGACTGAGTTCGCCGCTGTATGAGGTCGTTTCGACCTCGATTCGCAGGGGCCGCGGTACTTTTCCGCGGACGTCGAAGAAGCTGAGGCAGCCTTCGTATTGCTCGTCTTGGTCGTCGGAGTGAGCGACGATGGTGGGGTTGAGAAGCGTGATCTTTTCGGTGTTCGGTTCGGGCGGCTGGACGACGGCGACTCTGCGACCGATCCCGAGCTGTGGCGCGGCGAGTCCCATGCCTTTGGCGAAGTTGTGTACGCGGCGGGCGCGGTGCATGGCGGCGATGAGGTCGTTGACGATCGCGGTCGCGAGGTCGTGCTCGGTAGGGAGGTTCAGTGGCTGGCTGGGCTGGTGGAGTATGGGGGTGTCGGATTGGACGATTCCGATGCCGCGCATGGCGTCGCTGGGTTTGGTTTCGATCACGGTTGCTTCCTTCCCTGCGTGGTTGCCTCTGGTGAGGATCGGAATCGCCATTCCATCCGGTATCGGGTGTGTAGCGGTGGCCGGGTGGTGTTCCAGGTGAAGATCGCGGTGTCGTTGTCGTCGTGTCTGGCCGGTGCGGTGGGTAGTGGTCTGGCGTCGGCGGTCATCGATGTTTCGATACCCCACACGGCGGGGTCGAGCACGGCAGGGAATGCCAGGGTGACCTCCAGTCGCTCGGTGGGCAGGCGGACGGCCCGCTGGAACCAGCGGCCCCATTTGGTGTCGCCGACACAGTAGACGTAGTCGATCCACACCGAATCGCCCGGATACAGCGGGAATCGGGCGTTGTCGTTTTCGAACAGCAGCCACACCTCTTTGAAAGCGTCATGGTCGTGTTTGGCCTCCCACCGCATCGGCTCCCCCTGGCATGCCGCCGTCAAATCCAGTTCGTTCCAGGTCAGTGGATTGTGCCGATAGTGCTGCTTGGACCGTTCAGGCTCGCCTGGGTACCGGTCGACGCTGATGCGGATGAGGAAGCGGGTGATCGGCTCGACTCCGATGTTGCGCAGCAGCCGGCGCATCGTGAGCCGGTAGGCGGTGCCGTCGTAGTCGAGACGAGCAGCGTCGTGCTCGACGACGAGATCGGTTCCGGGGTACTGGCTCGACGAGCCTGGCGTGGTGGTCGGTGCGGGTTTGGATGCGTGGAGTTTGGCGGTCTCGTAGTCGCGCCAGCGTTTCCAGATCGCGGTGCCTGACTCGAGGGCTTCGTCGGCGCGGCGGGCGAAGTCCTCGGTGGGCCGGTGGCGTCCGGATTCGATGTGGCTGACATAGGAGGCGTCGAAACCCATCCTCGCGGCGAGGGCCTTCTTCGCCAACCCTTTGACGTCGCGCCAGTAGGCGACTTCGGCGGCGAAGGCTTCGGCGGCCTGGTCGACGCCGATGCTCTGCTGTCGCTGTGGTGTGTTCAACCCTCGTGCCCCCGACTGCGGTGTGATCGCGTGAATGGAATGAACCGTGAGTGAGTCCAGTTCAGCATTCCCTCACCCCCAGCGCCACCGATTCACTGAACCCACGCCCGCAGCCGTTCAGCCACCGTCGACCACGGTGGCGCTACGGCTGAAACACGCTCAGCGGGCGAGCATTTCAGAAGGGGTAGCGGATGAACAAGGTACTCGTCACTGGTGGGGCGGGCTTCATCGGCTCGCATGTGGTGCGTCGGCTGCTGCGGCCGGAGTCCGGGTTCGAGGTGACGGTCCTCGACGCGCTGACCTACGCCGGCCACCGGGCCAATCTGGCAGATGTCCTCGGCTCGCCGCGGCTGCGGTTCGTGGAGGGCAACATTCTCGACGCGCGGTTGGTCGACTCCCTGATGCGCACACACACCGCGGTGATTCATCTGGCCGCCGAGTCGCACGTGGACCGCAGCTTCTACCAAGCAGGCAACTTCCTGACCACCAACGTGTCGGGCACGCAGGTGCTGCTGGAGGCCGCGATGCGGCACGGGATCGGTAAGTTCGTGCACGTCTCCACCGATGAGGTGTACGGGCCGCTGGCCTCCGGCGCGGCGACCGAGCAGTACCCGCTCCAGCCGACAGTGCCCTATGCCGCGTCGAAGGCGGCGTCGGATCTGGTGGCGATGTCGTATCACCGCACCTTCGGTGTCCCGGTATGTATCACTCGCTCCAGCAACAACTTCGGTCCGGGACAGTATCCGGAGAAGATCATTCCTCTGTTCATCATCCGTCTGCTCGCGGGCGAGGCGGTGACGTTGCACGGTGACGGCGGGCATGTCCGCAACTGGTTGCCGGTCGAGGACAACTGTCACGGCCTGGAGCTCGTGCTGCGGGAAGGGGTGCCGGGCGAGGTGTACAACGTCGGCGGCGGCACCGATCTGACCAACCATGAACTGACCGACCGGATCCTCGCCGAACTCGGCTTGGGGTGGGACCGTGTCCGCAACATCCCGGATCGGCGTAGCAACGACCGCCGCTACGCGATGGATTGGTCGAAGATCGCCGCGCTCGGCTACCAGCCCACGCGCGCGTTCGAGCAGGCACTGGCCGATACCGTCCGCTGGTATCGCGACAACCCCACCCGGTGGGCGCAACTGCCCCGGGAGCCATCGGCGCCGATCGCGGCGACCACACTCGACGCGGCGGGCGGTCAGTGAGATGACACAGCGTGTTCTGGTCACCGGCGTCGGTGGCCAGCCCGGCTTCGACCTGACGCGCCGACTGCTCGAACTCGGCTGTGACGTCATCGCCACCGACTCCGATCCACTCGCCAACGGTCTCCTGCTGCCCGGCGTCACCCCGCGACTGACGCCACCGGCCACAGCAGACGACTACCCCGACGAGATGCTCGCGCTGTGCCGGGAAACTCGACCGGACGGGCTGTGGCCGACCGTCGAATCCGAACTCCCCCACCTGCTTGCCATGAGCAGCGCACTGGAGAAGGCCGGGGTGCGAACGTGGCTTCCCTCGCGGCCCGCGGTCCAGGCGTGTCTGGACAAGGCGCTGTTCCATCGACTACTGACCGACCACAACATTCCCACTCCGGCCAGTTGGCTGCCCTCGCAGATCGACAAGGTACCGGACGGGGTCGCGTTGGTCGTGAAGCCGCGGCGCGGTCAGGGCTCGAAGAACGTGCTGTTCTGCTCGACGCGCGAGCAAGCCCGCCTGCTGTGCGAGCTGGTGCCCGATCCCATCATTCAAACCAAACTCAAGGGGCGCGAGTTCACCGCGGACTGCGTGGTCGACCGCGATGGCCGAGCATCGGCCGTCCTGCGGTATCGACTGCTCACCAAAGGCGGACTATCGATGGTCAGTGAAACCTTCCACGACCACCGATCGCACGACCGAGTGATCGAGACGTTGCAGACGGTCCGAGCGTCCGGACTGTGCTGCGTCCAAGGGTTTTTGGTTGACGGCGGCGGTGAGCGGGTGGTCATCACCGAGATGAATGCCCGGATCGCGGGAGGGTTCCTGCTCGCCGAAGCGGCTGGCGCGGACCTGGTCGGCCAGACACTGGCGGGACTGGGGCAACGCCGCATCGACCACGATCGGTTGACCTACAGGCCTGGCGTTCAGCTGACCAAAGCCACCACAACCCTCGCGGTCACCGAACACCCCCAGCTGGTGCCAATCAACTCAACCGGACCCATCGGTGTTCCGAGTGGGTCCCGGAAGGAGTGACGATGACGAATATCGACCCTGTGAGCAGGAACGCCAGCCCATTCCTGCACGGCACGGAGTTCGCTGCGGTGGCCGAGGCGCTGCGGGCCGGGCAATACGGCCACAACACCGCGACCGAAATATTCGAGTCCGAACTGGCGCAGTTCCTGGGTGTACCGCAGGTGGTTGCGGTTTCCTCGTGCACCG
Source organism: Nocardia sp. NPDC051900 (assembly GCF_044452545.1). Taxonomy (NCBI): domain Bacteria; kingdom Bacillati; phylum Actinomycetota; class Actinomycetes; order Mycobacteriales; family Nocardiaceae; genus Nocardia; species Nocardia sp. NPDC051900. The sequence continues at coordinate 24,303 of NZ_JBITBU010000032.1, forward strand.
CCGCACTTCATCTCGGGCTGCTGCTGGCCGGTGTAGGGCCCGGTGATGAGGTTGTGGTGCCGTCACAGACGTTCTGCGCCACCGTGCATGCGATTCTGATGACCGGAGCGCAGCCCCGTTTCGCCGACATCGACGCCACCACACTGTGCGTCACCAGCACCACAGTGCGCGAAGCGATCACCCCCCGCACCCGCGCGGTAGTGCCCGTCCTCTACGGCGGCCGCGCGATCGACCTCAGCGACCTGCGCTCAGAGTTATCTGAGCGAGGTATCACGGTGGTCGAGGACGCCGCGCACGCCTTCGGCTCCCGCCTCGGCCCGGTCCGGGTCGGCGCCACCGGCACGCTGACAGCGTTCTCCTTCGGACCGATCAAGAACTTGACCTGCGGCGAAGGCGGCGCCTTAATTCCCCGCACACGTGAGCAAGCCGATCGAGCACGCACCCTGCGGCTACTCGGGGTCAGCCAGTCTCAAGCCGCCCGTATCCGCTCGACCACCTACCACGTCGACAGCTTCGGGTTGCGCTACCACCTCTCAGCGCTGCACGCGGTCATCGGGAGCGCGCAACTAGCCCGTTTCGACTCGATCGAAACCACCCGCAAAACGCTGTGGCGTGCCTATGCCCGCGCGCTGGCGGACGTGGACGGCGTGAGATTGGTCGACGTCGACGTGCAGCACAGTGTGCCGTTCAACTGCGTGGTACGAGTCGCCAACCGCGACAGCGTGTTCGCGTTCATGCGTGACCGCGGGATCGGTGTCGGGGTGCATTACCCGCCCAACCACAACCAGCCAGCATTCACCCGATGGTCGCGACCGCTGCCGGTCACCGAGGCGACAGCCCGCGAGATCATGAGCCTGCCGTTCCATCCGGCTATGACCGAACCGGACGTCGCCCAGGTGGTCGTGGTACTCCGGGATGCGATCACCACCTGTCAGCGGTCTTGACCGGCGACGGAGATCAGCAGGTTTGTCAGCGCCGCAGCTGCGTCGGGTCGCCCGTGCTCGCGGGCACGCGCGGCTATCGCTGCTCGGCGGCCAGGGTCGCCGAGCAGCGGTTCGATCGCTTCGCGCAAGGCCTGCGCTGAGACGTCCCCGAGCAGCGCGACCGCCGCTGTATGTTCGGCGAGGGTGGTGGCGTTGTGGGTTTGCTCGTTGCCCGCCGAGGACGCCAAAGGGATCAACACCGATGCCTTCCCCAGCGCGGTGAGCTCCGCGATGGTGCCCGCGCCGCTGCGCGAGATGACCACATCAGCCAACGCGAACACATCCGCCAACTCCGGGCCGATGAAGTCGGTAACCACATACCGTCCGCGCAACGCTGCGTCGAGGGTAGCGGCGTGTTCGCGGAGTTCGATGATCGATGTCTTGCCGCATTGATGGATCACGTTGGCTCGCTGGAGCAGCCACGGCAACAGCTCCCGCACGACACGGTTGATCTGGACCGCGCCTTGGGCACCTCCAGTGACATAGACGGTCGGCAAGCTGCGGTCGAAACCGTCAGCGCCTAGAGCGGCGACAGCTTTGTCAGCGTCGCCGTCGAACAACTCCGGCCGAACAGGGTTACCAGTGACCATGGACTTCGCCGCAGCGCGGTGGGGCAGCAGCGCCAGACTGGACTCCGACGACAGTGCCACGCGAGTCGCAAGACGGGCCAGCACCCGATTGGCCAGGCCCAAACGGACAGTCTGCTCGTGCACCACCAGCGGCCGACGCCGCAGCCAGGCCGCCAACCCGATCGGCACGGTGACGTAACCGCCGGTCGCGAGCACCACATCCGGTCGGAACCGGCCCACCGTGCGCCAAGCCTGGGCGATACCGAGTGGGATGTGCAGCATGTCCATAGCGTTGGCGCGAGTAATCATCTTCAAAGGGTTGGCCGCGCGACGAACCTTGCCGGTCGCCACCGCAGTGAATCGGATACTCTCGCCAGCCGCGACCCTTGACTCCAACCCGCCGCCCTGCCCGACCCACAGCACCTCGAGCCGACGCCCGCTGTCGGCCAGTTCCTCACGCAGCGCTCGAACTGTGGTGACCGCGGGATATATATGGCCACCGGTACCACCGGCGGCCACGATCAGCCGAACATCCGAATGCCGCGGACCTGTCGAGTTCCCGTTGATGGCTGTGCTCCCAATGATCGCGCCGAGGTCCGTTCTAGGTGAGTGCCCGAGATTATCAGTCGGGCCGGCCGACAGGTGTGAACGGCGCGAGCTGCGTACGACTGCTACCAGCTATAAGTACAGGACGCCGGGGGGACGGCTTTGCCGCGGTGCTGCAAGGGTCCTGCGCTGTCAGCAACCAGAACAGACTAGTACCGGACGACTCGAACCCAACCGTTCGCACCGCGCACTCTCCGATGGGTCAATTCGGTGGCTGCACTGTCCCTTTCGCCACACGTCTGCCCCTGTCGAGACTGCCTACACCAAGTCCGCCGGGACAGGAAGATCGTCCATCAACTGTCCCGGCGTCGTCTGCAGACCGGCAGCAAACTTCATGATGTTCTCTACCCGCGGACTGCGTTGCCCGCGTTCGACTTGCCCGAGGTAGGTCCAGTGGACTCCGCACGCATGCGCGGCAGCTTCTTGGCTCCAGCCGAGTTCGGTCCGGCGGGCACGCACGCGTGCTCCGAACGCCGCAGCGGTCGGATTGAGCGCGGGCTTGCCTGGACTGGACATGTCGGCCCAAGCACATACGTCCCACGCGCATTGATCCAGAGCGTAATCGTCCTATGCACTACCATCCCATGGATAAACGTCCTATAATCCTGGTCCGCGACGATGCGACCCATCACACGAAGCGCATCCGCTCGCCGCTTCCTCAGCACGACACCGTGTCAGAACCACTTCTCGGCAACCTTGCAGTGAATGCACGTCCGTTTTCAACGAAGAGATCGGAGCTCGAGATGCAGGTCATTGGCGCCGGCCCGGCGGGAGTCGTATGACACCGATTACCCGGCCCGCGGGGACAACCGCTGCGGCGGTTCCCGCAACGATCCCGGCGCTCCCGTTGCCGGATCTGGCTGTGCTGTCGCCTATTCGCGGCGAGCGCGAACACTACGCCGTGTCGGCCATGACCCACCACGGCCGCTTGTGCTTGAAACGAATCACCGACGAGCTGGGCTGGTCGGATCTGCGAACTCTCGCGGTGGATACCGATGCCGGCGCAGTCGTGCTCACGCCCGGATCGACGCCACGATCGGCGGCACTGCGCGACGGCTGGATCTTTCTCTCAGCCGACATACGCCGCGGATGTCTGCTGCACCCCGGCGATCAGGTCCTGATGGTCGGGTCCGTGAGCCGGTCATCAGTGCGGCTCTATCCCCCGCACGTGCTCACAGCCATCCTCACCGCCCACCACCGACACACCGCAGAGGAGTCGCGGTGAAAGACGAGTCTGCGGTTGCCGCCGCCCGCGTGCTTCTCGACCAACTCGGCATCCGTCCCGAACAACTGCTGGACATCACGGACGCAACCGGATCGGCACCTGCCGAGAAACCGTCCTCGACTCAGGCGAGGCTTGCCGGTGCACCGGGGTCGAGGACGATTCCGACATTCGCTGCCTACGTTGCGTTGGTCGAGGCGGCGGCTTCCCCGGGCTCGTTACGCAACTACGGGCCGTATTGGAAGCGGCTTGTCGAGGTGTGGGGCAGCCGGTTGATCACCGAGCCCAGCGCCCTCGAGATTCGGGCATTGGCCGAACATGCGAAGAAACATGCTGTGGTGCGGCGCAACTCTCGCGGCGGACACAGTGCCTACGAGCACATGCTCGCGGCGATCCGGCGGGTGTACCGGCACGCCTGTGACGACGGCTACCTCACCGACAACCCGGCCCTGCGAGTACCCAAGAACCGACGGCCGCCGAGTGGCCGCCACGCCCTCAACGACCAGCAGCTGTCGGAAATCTTCCATGCCGCGGCCACCACAGGCAACGACCGCGAACTCGACGCGCTCATCCTGCGCCTGCACGTCGAAACCGCCTGCCGGCGAGGCGGAGTACTGAATCTTCGAATCCGAGACCTCGACCCCCGCTACAGCCAGGTCTACCTCCGCGAAAAGAACGATACGACACGTTGGCAACCGATTTCCCCCACCCTCATGCACCACCTGCAGGACCACATCCGCCAACGTCCCTCCTCCCGCGCCTCTCGCCAGGACCGATCCGACAACGCTTTAGTCCTGCGTTACAGCAACGGCCGACACCTCACTTCCCGCCGGTACGACCACCTCTGGAACCGGCTGCGCGAACAGCTGCCTTGGGTCGCCGCCTACAACGTCAGCGCCCACTGGCTGCGTCACACCACCCTCACCTGGGTTGAACGCAACTTCGGCTACGCCGTCGCCCACGCCTACGCCGGCCACACCGATGCCACCGGCGACACCGGATCAACCACGACCTACATCCGCGCCACCCATGAAGAAGTCGCCCACGCGCTCACAGCCCTCACCAACGAACTCCACCCACTCGATCGCGGACCCACACAAGCACCGACACAGCCCGCAACCTCCACCCGTCACCCGTGGATCTCCGACAGGTCTCTACGGTGAGTGCCAGGCCGCCCTCCGGCTCGGCGCCTCATCCTCCGGACTCACGTGTCCGGTCCCTCCGCCGAGATCTGGCTGAGGAGGCCAGATCTTCGCCGGTCGGCGTTGCGGTGGCGGGTTCTGGTCTCCGAGGCTCGCATCGCCCCTGGACGACACCTCACGAGGGGCATACTGGGGGAATGACCTCAAAGCCGTCCGTGACTACGCCGATGCCCATGATCAATAGCTGGCGGCGATAACCAATCGCGGCCCCTGAACCAGGCAAACCGGTCCAGAGGCCGCGATCAGGGGTATTCGTACCTGAGCGTTCGCTCGGTAATTTACAAAGCAACTGTATGCGAACCCGAGCGAGGCATACAAACTCGGGCCGAACGGCTCAGCCGATGGCAAGCCGGTCTGCGAAGGCGTGTCCTGAGCAGAGTATCGATTACGGACCAGCGGGTTGTGCTGCAATATAGCTATGAGCACGCCGCTGGTCGATGTTCAGCAACAAGCGTCTCAGCTGGGTGCCGCTGTAGCCGCCACGATCCCCGCGGGAACCGCTGACAATCTCCTCATCGGCAGCTGGAACCTGCGCATGTTCGGCAACCTCAGCCGCACCTGGCAAGCCACCTCCACCGACTCCCCCAAACGTGACTGGCGCGCGGTCACCTTCATCGCCGAGGTGATCTCCCGACTCGACGTGATCGCCCTGCAAGAAGTCCACCGCAACACCACCGCCCTCACCTTTCTCCTGGAGCAACTCGGCCAGCACTGGCACGTCATCGCCTCCGACGCCGCCGAAGGCGACGCAGGAAAAAACGACGAACGCCTCGCCTTCGTCTACAACTCCCGCCGCGTCCAACCCTCCGGACTCGTCGGCGAAATCGTGCTACCACCCATCGCAGACACACCGGTCCGCTAATTCGCCCGCGCTCCCTACGCCGCCAGCTTCATCGACGCCACGACCGAATTCATCCTCACCACTGTGCATGTCCTGTGGGGGAGGTTGTCGTTCCAGTCCGTTTTTGCGGTCGGCCCGTGAGCGCATCCATCGCGCGAACGCGGTGACTTCCGGCAGTCGTTGCGCTGGATTGTATCCGCCGAGTAGCCCTTCGGCCGCAGACTCCACGCCCTGATCGCCGCAGACTCCGAAACCCCGTCCCGGCATGCAGACGCCGCCCCGCTGCTCGCGGCAGCGCCTGGACGAGGCACTAGATTGATCGTGTGGTTACCGCGTTGATCGCCATAGCAGGGACACTCCTGGGATCTATTGTCACCCATTACTTCCAGAGGGCTACAGCTGACAGGACAGCCCGTCAGAACTTCTCTGAGCGCTTGCGACAAGACCGATTGAATGCCTACAACGCCTTCGCGGCTTCGGCCAACGAGTATCGCCATCATCAGATCGAACGGTGGCACCGGCTCAGGCAGGATCCTGATGCAGAGGTGAACTCCAGGCCGGAATCGTATTCAAGGAAGTCGGTGCTGCGGTCGGAACAATTCCGGATCAAGCTTCTTACCAACGATGCTCGACTCCAGCAGTTGGCGGACGAGGCGATCGAGGCGATACGGTCTATCCAGCGAACCGGTGTCAGCCCTGCAAGTGTCGAGGAGCATGAGGTGCTGTACAAGAAGGCGACAGCGGCGATCGACGCGTTTGTTCTGCACGCAGCAACCGACGTTCAGCGGCAGTCTTCACAGGACCTGCCCCAACGTCAGTAACGTAGGGCAGTACAACGGCGGGGTAATGTCTCACTCGACGACACCCGAGACTACTTCCGGCATCGGGCGAGGCCATCGACAGGTCGCGTCGACGACAACGGCGGTGTGACTGCAGATGACCTTCAATCAGTCGCAGTCAATATGGGTGAGTCCGGAGGCGAATCCGATCCTTCGCCCCGCCCCTACGCCAAATCGCTCCACGACCACGCCTCCGCCGGAGCTGCGTCGGGTTTGTTGACCATGCTCATCGAACGTGGCGACGGCCGGCAGCCACAGCTATAGCGGCTGATCTCCGGAACTCCCGCAGACGCGCCAACTCCTACGAGCGGAGTCGCCTGGACAACGAGCGCGGCAGCAATCGCGAATCGGGGAAGTCGAGGCCGGAGATGAGGTCGAAAAACTGTGGTTCCGCGCGATTGGTGAGCTGGCGGCGTGGAAGCGCTGATCGCCAGCCCACCAAGACCAAGGTGGTCAGGCCGCTGACGTACTGTCGCCGTCGAGTTCGGCTCGGGGGCCGGCGATCTGACGCGGCGTCAGATCGACCGTGTCCAGCTCACGGATCGAGGTCTCCGCGCCCTGCAACTCGTTGACCTTGCGGCCTTGGGGAAGCACGCGATGCTCCAGACAGCCCACCATCGAGTTGAAGTTCTGCACCGTCTTGCCGAGATTCGCGCCCAGACTCCCCACATGCTCAGCGAGTTTGGCAAGGCGTTTGACCAGCTCTTTGCAGGTGTCCACGGTGGACTGCAGGTTGGTCGCTGCCTTGTCGTAGCGCAGCACCGCCGCGGCCGACTGCAGGATCACCAGCAGGCTGGTCGGGGTGGCGAGGATGACCTTCTTGTTCGCGGCGTATTCCCACAGACCGCGGTCGTGCTCCCACGCCCCGTACAGGAACGAGTCCGAGGGCACGAACATCACCACGAACTCCGGCGACTTGTTCGGCAGCAGCCAGTACTTCTTTGCGGCGAGCTGGTCGATGTGGGTGCGAACGTTTTTGGCATGCGCCGCGAGCCGTTGCTGCTGTTCGGCTTCGTCGCGCGCGTCGGCAGCGTCGATAAGCGCGTTGAACGACGCCTTGGCGTCGACGACGACTGCCATATCGCTGCTGATGTTGACGATCAGGTCCGGTCGCTGGGCGCCGTGGTCGGTGTTGAAGGTCGGCTGATTGTCGAAGTTGATCAGGTTCGTCATGCCGGAGGCTTCGATCACCGCCTGCAGGGTCTGCTCGCCCCACTGACCACGGGCCTCGGGTCTGCGGAACACGTTTTTCAACTGTCCGATCTCCTTGAGCACCTCATTGCTGGACATACGCACCATGTCCCGGTCGGTGCTCATCTGCTTCAGCTGCTCACCCAGCGCGGCCTTGGCGCTGGCATTTTCCTTGCTGACCTCGGCCATGTGGGCGTTTGTTTTGTTGATCAACGCCACCACCGGCTTGACCATCTCATCGAATGAGCTCTCCCGCTTGTCGAGCTCACGCGCGGTCGCCTGCGCGCGCTGCTCCGCCAGGTCGGTGAACTGCTTGACCAGTGCGGCGCCGGCCGCGTTCAGCGCGTCCGTGGTCAGCTGTGTGCTGACTTCTTTCATGTCGGTGTGCACGCCTCGCACCAGCGCGAGCTCCTCGTCGTGACGCGCTCGCAGCGCGGCGAGCTCTTCGTCACGGCGTTCCCGCAAGGCGGCGAGTTCGGTCTGAGCCGTCGTGCGCGCGGTGGTCTCGTCCTGCATTTGTCCGCGCAACTTCGCGAGCTGATCAGCGGCGTCGACCCGCTCTCGTTCAACCTGGCCGAGCGCGACGTCGCGCTCGGCACGCACCTGCGTCACCGCAGCGTCGCGTTCACATCGAGCCTCCTCCACGGCGAAATCTCGCTCCTGGCGGGATTGTTCACCAGCGGCGTCGCGTTCGCGACGCATCTGTTCGGCCGACTCTCGCCAGCTCCTCGCTTGTTCCTCGGCGACGGCCGCACGGCCTCGCCCCACTATGAATCCCGCTCCTCCTGCGAGGCTGGCCACCACAATCACCATCACCACGAACACGCCAATTCCGATCAAGTCGAAACCTTCCTGAACGTCGATGCGACCCCTGCCCGTGGTGAGCAGGGGAAGTGGAACTACGTCCGGCCCAGCGCTCGCCGGAACGCGCAGGGACATCTACCACCACCCACCGACACAAACCTTCAGTGACTGACCTGCGAAAACAAACTGGGCGCAACGTTTCTCGGCGCTGATTTTCGGGGTCCGGAAACCTCGGCCGGATTGAATGCCAGGTCTAGGTCAGCAGCGAGCGGGGCCGCTGGCAGCCGGTCAGGCCCTTCACAACCCACCACGGCAATCAGAAGAAGATCATCGCCGCGCTGGACTCCAATGGCGACCTCTATGTCGCGGGTCGGATGATCACCAGACAGACCAACTTGGGCCACTGAACCGGCGCCGCGACCGACCGTGTGTCGTGTCGCGGTCCGTTTCTGCCGAGCTGGTCTCCGGTCAGAATGGAACTTCGCTCAAGGGATCCGGGATCCGGTCCGCCAGCTCGGTGCGGGCGCGGTCGCGGAACGCGAGGTACTCCTCGTCGGTGAGGTCGGCGGCGAATTGCATAGCCACCAGCCCGTCCTCGAGGCTCTGCACCGTGGGGCGTGATCGCTGATCTGGTCTGGGTTCCGCATTCTGAGTGACATGGTCGACGTTTCCCAAGGCCGCCTGCGTGGCGTGTTCATCATCGAAAGTTTCCGTCCTGATGCCGCTTTGCCGAATCTGGACATCGCCGTGGACGCCATTACACGGATTCGGCCCGCTTCCCCGGGGCCCGAGCAACCGGGCATCTGGACACTGGTCGAGTTCGAGGCCGCCGACGCAGCTGCCGAACGGCTAGCCGCAACGTTCGCCGCTGCACTCCAGCCGGGCCCCTCGTATGTCGACTTCCATACTGCGGACACGACCTTTGTGGTTTTCGCGGGACGTGTGTTCAGATACGCCCCCGGCGACGCCGAAGCGCGTTCCCTCGCGGTGGCTCATGGCCGAGAAGTCGGTGTTTCTGAAGATCAGCTCGATTGGACCTGAACCCGCTTTGCGAGCCCGGCTCGGCGGACTGTTCATAATCGGGCGGTTTTGAGAAGGCCGACGGGCGGGCATTGCGACGGACCGGCCGATTTCGATGAGTCGCTGCCGGTTTCGCGTGATGACCGGTGTCAGGGGTGAGGCCGGGGCGCCGACGGATGTGAGTGTTCGAAGTCGTGTTCAGTGCTCACAGCGGGTTCGGGCTGACTGGAGAGGACTTCGATCATCGGCGTGTCTCGACCGGCAGTAGGCATATCGTTGTCGGGCATGGCAACAGCAGAGATTTCGATGGACGATGCCCTGTTCGCTCGCGTGCGGGAGGCGGCCGGGGAGAACCTGTCGGAGTGGATCGCCACAGCGTGCCTGCGTCGGCTGCTAAGTCAGGGCGTGCGAGCCGCGGTCGTCTGGGAACGTGAGCACCCAGCCGAGGCCACTGCCGCGCGGGCGGAGGAGGCGGCACGGCAGCTGGAGGCCGAGGCCGAGGCCGAGGTTCGCTACCAGGCAGACGAAGCGGCCCGCCGCCGCGGTGGTGAGGGCGCCGAACCCACGGCCGAGGAGATCGCCGCGGCCGAGGCCCGTGTCCGGGCGCTGTTCGAGCGAGCCGACCGGCAACTGCGAGAACAGCAGGAAGGTGGGCAGTGAACTCCCCCGCGCTTCCCGAGGTTGCGGCTCGCGGCTAATGTGCGGGCCGGTCGGTCGGTTGCAGGGTCCGGCGGCTCGGCAGCCCAAGCATTCCCATGCGGAGGCGTTGCCGCGTGCGGCGGCGTCGGCGACGTGCGGGCCGATACCCCAGGCCAGTTCGCCGCCGCAGTGCGGGCAGGTGCTCGGCAGGTCGTCGGGTGCGTTCACCGGGATGAAGGTGTTGTCGATCGGGTAGCCCACACTGGCCAGTGCTTCGGCGGCGGCCCGTTCCACCTCGATATACCAGTCCTGCACCTGGGCGGGCCGCAGCGCAACCGGCTCGTCGGGGACCGAGATCACCTCACCGCGGGCAGCGGCCTGGGCGGCGAACTGCTCGGGAATCCGGTCGCGATGAGCCGCGCAGGTGCGCAGCACCGCGGCGTGTCGACTCGCCTGGCCACCATTTGGACTGGCCCAGGTGCCACGGTTCGGTGATACCGAGGGCGAGGGCGGCCAACTGCCCAAGATGGCCGAATCGGCCGGTGCCTCACCGCGGCCGCAGTGCTCACTGCTTGATCTTCTCCAGCGGGTACTGAGCGAGGGAAAACACCGCGATCGCGTAGACGGCCAAGCCGACCGGAACGGCCAGCGGGATCCGTCCGTCCGGGTCGGAGGCCACCCACAGCGCGTATCCGGCCGGCGGCAGGCACAGCAGCGCGGCCGCGGTTTCACACCACGCGACGAGGTCGTTGGCCTTCTCGCGACGTGCCGGATCGGTCAGGGTGGTGTCGGAGAGTCTTCCCGTAGCCCTCACTGGGACTTGTCACCACCCCTCGGAAGCCTTTCACGGCCACGAATGTGCAGTTGAGTGCCACCAGGATGAAGATCAATGCGACGACAAAAGACTGCAGCACTATTCCCCGAAGCATCGTCCTGCGACAGGAGGACCTGCGCGTCGGTCTGCATACCCATCCGATCGTATCCTCGTGTCGCGACGGTTGCCGGTGGAGACCCGACGATTCATGGCGGTGGTCGAGCGGATTGCATCGTGGTGGCGGCGGTGAAGGAGCGCATGCGACAACATCTTTCGACGCTCGTGGACGATCTCGATCCCGGGCAATATCCGAGGGCCAGCTGAGGGGAGGTAGGAAGTGGATCTCATCCACGATCCCACGCCGAACAAGCGCCATCATGCTGGGTAGGCATGGTCTACCAGAGGGATGGGTCCCCTGCGTGAGGCGACCTATCCACCCCGGATTCGCATTGCGCCCGAGATCCGACGTCACCCGCAGAAGGCCATGTCGCGCCAAGGCGAGCGCTCCCACAATCGCGAACGGCGCTGCATAGAAGCGACTCTAGTTCCCCGTCGCGCCAGGGGGGCCGAAGGTTGACGAAAGTCGTTCTGTCGCAGAGGCTTATCGGCGGCGTGGCATCTACACTGTCCGGGTGACAGTGGCAGTCTGGGTCAAGGTATTCGACGGCATCGTTCTGTCAACCGACTCCGCGACAACCCTCGCGCATCCCTTGGGCGAGCAGGTCTACAACAACGCCGACAAGATCTTCAACCTCCACCGAGCCTTGCCTGTGGCCGCGATGACTTGGGGGCTCGGCCACATAGGCCCAGCCAGCATCTCAACGTTGTCCAAAACATTGCGTCTTCGACTCATGGGACGAGACCCTGGCCACCCCGACTGGGAGGTCGATACTCACGACTACACGGTGGAACAGATCGCCCAGAGGGCAGCCGAACTTTTCGCCAATGCGACTGCTGAAGCGGCCCTGCCCCGGCTACCAGGAGAAATGGGCTATCTGGTGGCTGGGTACTCGGCTGGCTCAGACCAAGCCGAAGCTTGGCTGCTGAAGTTTCACGACACGACGACTCACCCTGAGCCATCCCCTGTGCTGGGGCCCGACGAGTACGGCTTCCGCGCCTATGCCAAGCCTGCAGCAGTCGAACGATTGTTCAACGGCTACGACGCTCGGCTCGAAGCCGCGCTGAAGAACAAGATCGCCAAGTCTTCGCACCCTGAGATCGACAAGATCCTCTCGGCCCAAGCCGTGGATCCAGTACCAGCGGGGATGCCGCTGCCTGATGCGATCGCGCTGGCGCGATTCATGGTGGAAATCACCACAGGGTTCACCCGCTTCAAGCTCGGGCCCGATACAGTGGGAGGACCGGTTGAGGTAGCTTCCATCAACTTGCACGAAGGCTTCCGGTGGATCGCCCGCAAGCACTACTTCACCGCTGAGCTCAACCAAGGAGAGCCCTGATGACCATCCATCTCAAGCGAGGTGCTAGCAAGCAACAAGCTGCCTCCGCAGACTCGCGAGGATCGGTCTTCCAATCCGGGGGCCAAACCAAACAGATGTCTGCGCGCCCAAAGGTCTCGCCGAGTCAACCGAAAACCACAAAGAAAAACAGCTAGGCCTGTTCAACCCCGGTTCGGCGTTGAGTGCAGCTAGGGACCCATAGGCGCGTACAGCTGGGTGGCGGTGGCGGCCGGACTATGCGGTGCATCTCACTGATGGGCTACGCCCAAGGGGCAGGTCGATAGGGCATCCGGCCGCTCACAGGGGCAGAGTGTCACGACGTGGACTGTTGCGGCACGTCCGAGTGGCCTGGACAAAAGCGGCTGCCAGTCTCTCGCATCGTCTCGTCGTTCTGATCGCTGACGACCACCACTGGGCAAACCGAGAAATATCTCAACTAGTAGGGATGGCAGCGCCAGATCCATCGGGTCGACTCGGGGTGCGAAACACCTCAGCAGCGGCCCACCTCATCGCTGCGCTGAAGTGCGCATTGACGGGGTACGGTCACCTGGTTGCGGTCGGATGGGCATCGGCGGGTGTCCACCGGATCGGCAGATGCCGCCCGCGCTGTCCGGCATAGCGATCGCTCGAACTGGCTGGGTGGCGATGGTCGGGGCTGGCAATCAAGGGGTTAGTCTGTCCGGGCTCAAGCAAGACCGAGCATTCGGCACGAGCGTGCACTACGGTCCGATTCGTGATCTGCTGAGCAAGGTTCGCTTGCATGACCGGGGCGGATCAGTGGTGACTTCGTTGTTATGCAGGCGGTGGGGGCATGGGGTGCAGAACAGCGCTAGCCCCTGCTCAACGGGTTGGTGGAAGTAGGGATGGAGGCGTCGTGAGTCGTGCTGGTGTGGCTGAGGCGGCACGGGCTGTCGTCAAGGCTGGGCACACCACTGACGCGCTGGAGCGATGTTCCACGGCTGTTGTGCGGATGTTCGGCACTGCTGCCGGTGTCGCTTACCGCTCGGACACTGCAGAAATATCACGACGTCAGGAGGCTGGTCTTGCAGCGGTCACGCAGATGGATCTGCTGGATGCGCTGATGGGGTTGCCGGTCGGTTTGCCTGTTGCTGTTGCCGACCTTACCGATCATGAGCGTCGGCTTCTGCGGCGGGCGCCGGTCGGTGTGCTCGACAGTGATGGCAGCTACTACACCAGGCGCGCTGTCGCGCCGCTGTCGGCGCAGTTCGCCGTCGTGGCCGGCCGGTCCTGGAAGGACGCTTTGCGCTCGGCGGGTCAATTCGCGCCGTTCTGCAGTCGTGCGATGTTGTTACGATCGGTTCCGGACGACCTGTCCGAAGCACGGGCACAAGCGTCGTTCTTCGGGATCGGAATCTGCGTTTTCGACGGCAACGGGTTGCGCATGTTGGTGGACCCGCAGCCTTACGTGCGCCACCGGTTCTCGTGCGGTCAGTGGTGGTTTGCTGAGGAGCTGCATCGGCAGCTCATCGGGTCCGGGCTTGGCGGGTAGTTCCCGGTACCGACCACCATGGGGGCAGCTCCGCCCACGCCTTCAAAGTCTTGGAGACCTGGAAGGCATCGGGCTGGTTGATCTGAGCGTTGACGATGTCAGCATGAGTAGCAGCGGTCGCGCATCTGTTCTTCCACCACAGCGCCCTGTGCGCCAGGGTGGGTTGGGCCTGCAGATCCTTCACCCAGGAAGCCCATGTGTGCAGGCTGTGGCGATGGGTGTCGGCGTTCACGTATTTCCCGGTGCCTGTGTTCACGTAATTCCGCAGGTGGTGGGTCCTGATTGATGTTCTACCCGACCTCCTTCTTCGGCGTCTTGGGTTGGCCCTTGCCACCGGGTCGTTTGTTCGGGCGGTAGGAGGGTCCGTTCATGAACACTTGGTGGCTGGTGTTGATGAGCCGGTCCAGGAGTGATTCGGCGACAACGGGATTGGGGAACAGTGGGTACCAGTCGACGGGTGATCTGTTCGAGGTCACGACGAGCGAGCCGCCGGAGGTGGATCGTTCGGAGATGAGTTCGTAGAGGTCGTCGGCCTGGGGCGCGGTCAGCTCGCGCATGCCGAAGTCGTCCAGGATCAGCACGGCGGGCCGGACGAATTCGGCCAGGCGTTTGTCCCAGGTCCGGTCAGCATGACCGCCGGCGAGGGTGGCCAGCAGCCGGCTGGTCTTGGTGAACCGGACTTCGGCGCCCTGGCGGATCGCCAGATGGCCGAGACCTTGTGCCACATGTGTTTTGCCCACCCCGACCGGGCCATAGAGGACTACCGACTCGCCGACGGTCAGCCACCGCAGCGCCGCGAGATCGCGGATCTGCGCGGCGGGCAGTTTCGGGCTGGCGGTGAAGTCGAATTCCTCGAGGGTGACCTGCTGTTCGAAGTGGGCGCGGCGGATGCGGCGGGCGATGGCTTGTGATTCGCGGCGGGCGATCTCGTCGTGACACAAGACCTGCAGGAACTCGATATACCCGAGGTCGCCGGCGCGGGCCTGGGCCAGCCGGGACTCGAGGGTCTGCAACATCCCGGACAGCTTGAGCTGTCGCAGCGCCTGTTCCAGGGCGACATCAACGATCATGCCGAGACCCCTTGGCCATGTTCGTCATCGGCCGCGTCACCGCGGTCGGCCTCCGCCGCGGTGGTGTCCATCGCGGCGTTCGTGGTGGCGCGGATCGCGGCCGGGTTGTCCGGGTTGGGCAGCGCCAACACGTTCCCGAACAGCCGCGAAGGACCATGCAAGAACGCCGCGGCGCCTCCATCGCCGCTGCTCGGCGGCGGCGGATCGGCTTCCAGGCCGGCGGCGAGGATGCCCTTGATGGTCCGATAGGACGGATCCCCGACGGCGATCGCTTTGGCGCACGCCAATTCGAGCCGGGATTCGCCGTGACGGTCGGCCAACCCGAGCACGCCCTGGGCGGCGCGGAGCCGGAACAGCGCGTTCTCGCTGAGTAATTCGGCGACCACCGCGACGGTTGCCTCACCGATCTCGGGGGCTCGTTGGCGGCACCAGGCCGGGCCCTTCATCGCGAAGGCGATCTTCTCCGGCGGATAGTGCGACAGGTCGGACTGCTTGCCGAACGGTTTGCGCACATGCGTGGCGATCAACTCGCCGCGGTCGAAGATCTGCACCATCGAATACGTCGACCGGACATCCACCTTCCGGCCGATATACCGCCACGGCACCGAATACAGAGTCCGTCCGGCCTTGACATGGATGTCCGGGCCGACAGTGCCGCTCGACCAGTCCGCGAGCACGAAGTCCTTGTCCGGCAACGGCATCAACGCGCCGCGTTCGACCGCCTCGAACACCGCCATCGGGGCCGCGCCCTCCAACGGCCGGCACCGTCGCTGCCCGGCCACATCCCGGCACCACTCGACAGCGGCCTGCTGCATCTGCGCCAGCGAGGTCCATTCCCGTCCGCGCCACAGTGAATCGCGCACATACGGCATCGGCCGCTCCACCCGCGGCTTGTCCTTGGGCTTTCCTCGGCGAGCGGGATCGACGAGAGTGCCGTAATGGTGGGCCAATTCGGCATAGGAGCGGTTGATCTTCGGGTCATACAGGTCCGGCCGCGCGACCCCGGTGCGCAGGTTGTCCGGCACCAGACGCTTCGGGACGCCACCGAAGAACGCGAACGCCTCCACATGCGCTTCGGTCCACGCCCGCTGATCCATGGTCAGCACCGGGCGCACGAACATGAACCGCGAGGTCGCCAGCACCATCACGAACGCCCAGATCCGGCGGCGTTTCCCACCCACCGGATCGGCCCACGAACCCAAATACCCGTAATCGATCTGCGCTTCCTCACCTGCGGGCGGGTCTTCCCGCAGCACCGTCACCCGGCCGCGCAGGTTCTCCTCGGGCAGGTTGGCGTCCATATAGCGTTTCAACGACGACACCGACGCGGTCAGGCCGTGTTCGTCACGCAGCCGCTGCCAGATCGTCTGCCGGGTCACTCCGGCCTTGCTCATCGCGACGATGAAGTCGCGATGCTGCTCGATCTCCGGCCAGGTGATCTGCCGCACCTTCGTGTCAGCGATCTGCGGGAACCATGCCCGCACCAGCTCGTTCCACTCCGCCGGCGACCGCTGCGGCCCACCCGGGGCGAGCCCGGCCGCCACGGCCGGGTCCACGTATTTCTTCACTGTTTTGCGGTCCAGCCCAAGGCTTTCCGCGATCTGGCTCTGCGAACGACCCGCATGCCAGTGAACCAAGATCTCGACGATATCGACCACGTCGAACGTTCTCCTCGCCAAAACTCTGGCTCCCATCACCTTCATCGGATGGGAGCAGCCAACTCCTTGCGAGGACCAACCGGTCGCGTTCGGGTTCCCGATGGGGAATTACGTGAACGCGACCCTGGGGAATTACGTGAACGAGAACCAGCTCAACCTGGGGATTTCCGTGAACGCTGACACGATGGGCGGCGTCGGCGTCGTCTCTGCTGAGGAATGTATCCAGCGGACGCTCTCCGCATGAGGCGCAGTGGCATACCGGTGGTCGTGTGTCGGCGAATCGACGCGCGAGTGTCGAGCCCTTGTAGAAGGACATGAGCTGCTCGAACAACACGCTGGGTGACTGATCTGTCTGGATGGCCTTTGGCGTCTGACCGAAAGGAACCATGTGGCGCTGACTGCCCCCGGTGCCGATCGAGGTTGCGAAGGCGCCATGACTCATAACGTCGAAGCCCGTGAGGTCGGTTCGCAGCACGGCGGTGCTGCCGACTTCGGCCACTAGTCGCCGGAGATTCCCGACGGCGTCCTTGTAGCGTTCCAGCGGATCGAACTGCCCGCCCAGGAACACCGCTTTAGGCTTGTCGAGCCGGGCCAGGACCGCGATGAGGTGGTCGATGAGGTCGTTCTTGAGCCATGCGATGTCCAAGGGCACGCTCACCAGCACATCGTCTCGCTCGATCTGATCGGCTGCCCGAACCACGGCTCTGAGGGCGTCGCTGTCGCCAGCGGTCAGATATCCGGTGGGTGTGAGAGCCAGGGTTGCGCCGCAGTCCCGTTGTGCCTGTAGGAATTCTTCCAACGTCATAGGAAACAGCCGCTGTTGGCTGTCTGTGTTGTCGTCGACAACGAACGGGTCTTCTTCGGTTGCCAGGGCGCGGCGGTAGCCCTCGGGATCACGGAGCAGCACGAGATCTGGATGGTTCTGCCGGAGTTCTTTGATCCCGGCAGCGGCGGTTTTGCCGCTCAGGACCAATCCTGCAATGCTCGACGGGAGTGGAACGATCGCCCGTGCGGTGATTCGGTTGGTATGCAGCATGATTCGGTCGTTGAGCACTCCGACCGTCCCCGGTACTGGTCTCGGCCGGGTCTGGTGGGCGATCTCTGGCAGCACGCCATCCCGATCGCCAGAGTGGCCATTGGACCTAGCCGATCCCGTCATCGAACATCCTCCCGACGTGTGGGGCTGCTTCTGCGAAGCCAAGGATCTTTCGAACAAGCCGCATCGCGGAGCGGCCCTGCGGCGTAGAGGCTTACGAATTCGTCTGGTGTCAAGAACGCTGACCGAGCCAACTCTGTGACCTCGGTCCCCCTACTGACGTGCCATGTGACGATCGAATCGACCGCGGTCGGGACCTCTGGTTCCAAGGCGCTAGGCTCGCTGGTTCGGTAGCCGAGGCTGGACATCTCCACCGCGAGAGTCCGGTACTGCCAATCACTGAGGACGCCGAGCGTGTGGGCACGGCGCAGCAGCGCCCACATCGAGACTTTCCACTCCTCTTTGATGTCGAGCAGCCGACCGACAGTCAGTGGATGGGATTGCAACGCACCGCGGATGCCTCGTATGGGCATCAACAACTCGGCGGCGAAGCTGTTGGCTTGCTTCTCTTGATCCGGATGCGGGATCCGATGCATGACCATGTGACCTAGCTCGTGCGCGAGGGTGAACCTTTGCCGCTCAGCGGGAGTACCGACGTTCAGCAACATGAGTGGGTATCCATCGTCCGGACTGCAGCTGACGGCGTCGATCGGAACGGTCTCTGCGCCGAAATCCGTTGGCATCGGTGCGACCAGCTCGCGGCGCACAACCAGCGCGCCCATAGCCTCGATCAACCCCGTCACCGAGTCCAGGGGGCCATGCCCTGAGCCAAGTTGCTCGCGGACCGCGCGGGCGGCATCGGCAGGGGTGTTGAGATCATCGACCGCGAAGCGAGGGAACCCACCGTTTTCCGGACGAGGAGCGGTGGCCATCAATCCTTTCAACTGAATCCGCGTCAGATTCAGTAAGGCGTGAATTCGCTTCAGATCACCGGCCGCTGCGGCTTGCTTCTTGCGGTGATGAATCAGACCGGCACCCGCGCCTACCCCCTGTTCGGTGAGGCGCAACAGTGAGATCGGGTACCCCAAGGCGTGTGCATAGTATTCAAGCCGGTCGCCAGTCACTGCTAGTCGCCCGGCTTCGGCCCGGCTCACGTATCCCTGGCTGACCCGGCTTGCAGACCCCTCCAACTTCTGCATCACTGCGGCGAGCTGGGCCTGAGTCATCGACCGAGATTCGCGAGCAATCACTAACATCCGCGGATTGGCGGTCTCGGCCTGTGCGAAGTCCATCCCACCTCCAGTCGTCCCTCAGAAATGTACCACGAAATATTCCTCGGACAATGCTTCCATGCAGCAAGGTCGGCTGATGGAGAACCGATGCTGATGCCTTCGAGACTGCTGCCCCGGCTAGGTAGGACGTGTCGAATAGGCAGCCGGGCAGGTAACTTTGCGCCGTTGTCTTGTCGGCGGTAGAGCGCAGTCCGCGAGATGCAGTAACGGGTCGTTGCTGTCTTAGCGTTCCCGCGGGTACTCCCCCGCGCCCGACCTCGGGCTTTCATGTCACACTGAGCGATTCGACCAGCGTCTCCATCCGCCGTGTCGAGATGCAGAGCAGATAACAGACCGAGGTGAGTGCGCGTTCGGCGCGTTTGCGGCGTTCGAGCAGCCAGTGCCGTATCAGGCAACGTTCGGTAGATAATCCGGGTGCCGGATCTTGGATCCGACGGCGAAGTCGCGGACGGGTCGGGCGTGCTGGTTGCGCCAGCGGACGTAGGTGCCAGGATCACCTCGACATGGTCGATACCATCTTCCTCACACCCGTGCCGGTGCAACTGGCATTACCCACTTCGATATACGCCGTGCTACGAAGGCGCGTAGCCGTCTGACATACAGCCCTCAACCGCCGCTCGTGCCTCGCACACCTACTCGCGAACGGACCCCCGCAATGAGTGCATGCGCGCACCCTCGATGCGCTAACGAGAGTTCTGAGGAACACATCGGCAGGTCCGCCGCCGCAGTGTTGCTCGGCGATGACGCCCTGGAACGCGTGTGCGAGAACGAGCGACCTGGCCCGGTAGTCGATTACCGATCGACGAAAACAGCAGTCGAAGTCAAAGCGGTCAAGCACGGACAATTCGAACAGCTCCGCGCGACGTACACCAAAAAGATTGAAGACGATGTCGTTCTGCCGGTTTCCGGCCTCCGCAAGACGTGGTTCGTGATGCCGGACGCCACAGCCGCAACCGGCGAACGCTCCGCATACAATGGAACACTGTCGCTGCAAAAGCTCGAAATCCGTCTCGGACCGCTCCTGCTCGAACTCGAACGTCAGGGCATTGATGATGCCCTCACGGCGCCACGGCAACTACAGTGGCAGATCGCGGCGCTCCTACACGGCGGCAGCTGTAGCACTTTCGAGAGCTCCGAGATCGGCCCAGGCATCCTGCTGGCCGGCTACCTCGCTGGGCATAGCCGCCCGCTCAACATCGACCGAGCAGTACGAGACCGAATCCAGAACTGGCTCGACACCAACTCCTCGAACATGGTCGCGTCCCTGTACGAGGAAGCGGGAGTCCGGTGCGGGGTACTCGTCATTCCTCAAACCATCGACGGATTCTCCCTGACCCGGTCCCTGACCGAAGACTTCAAAGATCTCCGAATCGTCCCAGCCGAGCCTCTATCGCTTCCAAACGGGGTCGACACCGTGATCACGGTCGCTGGCGACCACGCAATCCAATTCACTCCCCCCAACCGGTGGACCCGCATCGAACTCCATCACGACATCTGACTTGCTTCCCAAGTCACCAGCTTCCGTCCACCGCAGCCCCGCAGAGGTGCTGCGGCACTTGATCGTGACGTTGAGAGGGGCGTCGCTCAGCGCGGCAGGCCGACGACGTCCACAGTGAGCCGGGCGTGGTAGTCAAAGCACTTCGCCCGAAACTGGAACAGGCCGTTCATCCGGCAGAACACCTCGCGGCCGAGGGCGCCGAGCAGGTTGCGTTCAGCCAGCATGACTCGGTTCAGCTGCTCCTCCGGCATCCCCTCCAGGCGCTGCTCAATCAAGCACCTGGGCACGGCTGCCGGAACGCTCTTCGCCGATGAAGCGGGCGCCGGACGCCGTACAGAGCAGCCCGTTAACAGCACGCCGATCATCGACCCGTGGCAATCCCCGACACCGCCGAGGCCGACATCAACGACTCCACCGTCCGCCACTGCTGATTGATCAGCTCATGCCTGCGCATCTGACCCGCATCTACGCGAAGTTTGGAATGGATTTTCACACCCGAATTGGTGGCTTACCTGCACAAACTCGGCCGCCGAATCCGAGCCAGGCCCGAGGAGCCGCAGTAGAGGCGCGTTCTCCGGGGAAAGAACAGCAGGCTGTCGCTATTCCCTCAGCGCGTGGCGGTGGCGGTACCGCCAGACGTCGCAGCCGGTACACCCCGACACTTCGAATCGCGGTGGGCACGGCGGCGGAGAGGGAAACCAAGTGCATCACGCTGGCCATACCTAGCGAGGAACAGCCGGGAAGGCTGCGGAGCCGGCATTGACGAAAATAAGCCAGGCGTTCCGTCAGGGGCCGCGGCGCTGTCGGAGTCGGCGGCGCGATCGAGCGGGTGATGTGTACGCACTCCAGAAGTCGAGTGCCCCACCGGCGCAAGTACCGAGCGGCAGGCGCGTGACCGTAATCGCCGCGAAAGCCAAGGGAAAACCATCGCATCACCTCGGACTCCGTGTGCCGGGTATGCCACACTATCCGCTGGTCTGCTGCGGACCGATGAAACGGGAAGGGGAGGCTGTGGCGAGCCGTGCGGGTCAGGCGAACGAGGTCGGCAGCGTCTTCCGCAACGTCGTTGCCACCTACCTCGCGGTGTTCGGTCTCGCCAGCCGCCCGATCCCAGGGTTGGAGCTTCCCGACAACGTCTACCCAGTGCGGCTCGATTTCGAGACCGCCGACCCCACCGATGACATTCGTGTGACCTTCTCCGACGGGCGTCGTGCGTTCATCTCGGCCAAGCGAGCGGTAAACGCGGGCGTTCCGTTGAAAAAGACGGTGGCTGGCTGGGTCGAGCAGGCCCCGCTACTCGGTAAGGGAGACTTGCTCGTCATCGCGGGCGAGGAGTTCACCGGTTCCGCGCGGCAACTCTTCAACGTCCTTCGGCGGCACCGAGCCGGGCAACCGATGGACACCAAAGCAGAGCGGGATACGCTCCGTGTGCTGACCGATCTAATCGCTGACGAGGTTCGCGACCTGGTCCTCGACCGAGCACGAGTGCTCACCGTCTCGGGAGCGACTGAAACAGGCGAAGCCCGATCCGTGCAGGCGGCGATGATGGATCCCATCGTAGGCGGCCGGAATGGCCCCCAGGCAGTTGCCGTTCTTGCAGATCTGTTGCACCAGAGAGCTGGCAAAGCCCTCAGCAGTGACATCGAAGAATGGGTGACTGCACTTGCTGCCGCCGGCCTGGCGCCCACGCCCGACTGGGAAGGTGCGGCGGGAGGCAGAATCGCCGCTCGTCGAGCCGCTGTCGCCGCCTACCTGAAACAGATCGCCTCCAGGGCAGGACGAGTTGATCTGAGCCTGCTCGCGGACGATCTTCCACCCATCACCGTCGAAAACCTCCTCGCAGGCATGCGAGTCCGAGTCGAAGATTCACGCCAAAGCAGCGACCTGCTGAGATATATCCGGCGGTGGCGACGCATGTTGCTCGTGGGTCAACCCGGCGCCGGCAAATCTGTCGCGCTACGGGAGATTGCTGCCCATTGCGCGACGCATCCTCATGCCCCGATTCCCATCCGAGTCCCGTTGCCACGCTTGCTTGAGGGACAGCCCGAGAAGATCACCATCACCCGAATGGTCGATGGAGCGATCGCGGATTTCGTTGCCGCCGACCAGCGGGCACCACTTGCCGAGCATCTGACCAACGCCGTCGACCATGGACACGCCATCATCCTGTGCGACGGCCTGGACGAATGCGGCTCGCGTGCTCCGTGGATGGCCCAGCAACTTTCAGACCTTCTCAAGGCTCTTCCCCCGACCACTGGATTCATTCTCGCGACCCGCGGCAACGCAGAGCGCGCCGCTGCCCGCCTCGGGCTGCCACGCGCCGAACTCGCCCCCCCAGAAGATCTCAGCGCGACAGTAGATGCGATCCTCGACGCCTGCGCCCAAGCGCGGGTGCCGAAATCCGATAGAGACGCGTGGCTGGCTGCCCGCCGTGCCTGGATCAAGGACGCGAGCGAACAACACGATCATCTGCTCCAAGTACCGCTCTTGGCTGTACTACTCGCTCTGATCTGCGCCGACACCCCCGATGCAGAACTGCCGAAAGGTCGCGCAACGCTACTGCACCGAGCGGTCGAGCAATCGGTCGAACGCTGGGAACAGACCCGACACACACCGGACCAATCTCGGCCGTGGGCTCCCGAACTGAGCCCGCAGATGCTGCTCGACGGTTTCGTCGAACTCGGGCGCATGCTGGACGGTGGGCTGAGCGTTGTCGGCTGCCAGGAGGAAGGGACCACTTCGGAGCCGGTTTTGCCATGAGGATGGGACCACCCGTTTGCCACTGATGGGACCACCTGACTAGCGGTTTTGCCAGTTATGGGACCACCCGGCGTGGCTTCGGGGCTTCCGGTTGCTCGGCCGCTGTATTGGCCAGATGAGCTACCGGGAGGTTTCGGTGATCGAGATCAGACAGATGCTGCGGCTGTGGCTGCAGGGTCGCGGGTTGCGGGAGGTGGCCCGGCTGTCGGGCACTGACCGCAAGACGGTGCGCCGGTATGTCGAGCGAGCGCAGTCGTGTGGGGTGGACCGCGACGAGGGTGTGGAGCAGTTGACCGATGAGCTGCTGACGGCGGTGATCGCCGGGGTTCGTCGGTCACGTCCGAACGGTAAGAGCGATGCGTGGGAAACTCTCGCCGGTCAGTCCGAGCAGATCAAGGAGTGGCTGGATCAGGGCCTGACCCTGACCAAGATTCATATTCTGCTCGCCCGCCGTGGTGTGGTGGTGTCGTATCGGACATTGAACCGTTACGCGCAGGCGGAATTGGGGTTCGGGAAGCGGCGCACGACCGTGCGGGTGGCCGACTGCGAACCCGGCGCGGAAGTACAGGTCGATTTCGGGCGGCTGGGGCTGCTGACCGATGTCGAGGGCCGCCGGCGGGTGGTGAAGGGGTTGATCTTCACCGCGGTGTATTCGCGGCACATGTTCGTCTTCCCCACCTACCGGGAAACACTGGGCGACGTCATCGCCGGGTTCGAAGCGGCGTGGGTGTTCTTCGATGGCGTGTTCGCCGTCGCGATTCCGGACAACATGAAGGCCATCGTCGATAAGGCCGACGCGACCGATCCTCGGTTGAACGATTCGTTCCGCGAATATGCCGAGTCCCGTGGGTTCGTTGTTGATCCGGCGCGGATCCGCAGCCCGCAGGACAAGCCACGCGTCGAACGCTGCGTTCCTTATGCACGGTCGAATTTCTTTGCGGGAAAACAATTCCGGGACCTCGAGGACTGTCGGGAACGCGCGCAGCGGTGGTGCCGAGAGACCGCGGGGATGAGAATACATGGCACCACGCGCCTGCGTCCGGCCGAAGTGTTCGCCACCGACGAGGCACCGAAGCTCAAACCGTTGCCCGATAACGTCTTCGACATCCCGACCTGGGTGAATCCGAAGGTCGCACCGGACCGGCACGTTCAGATCTCCCAGGCTCTCTACAGCATTCCTGGTGATCTGGTCGGGCAGCGCCTGTCCGCTCGTGTCGACTCGCAGACGGTGAAGCTCTACTTTCGTGGTGAGCTGATCAAAGTCCACCCCAAGGTTGGGCCCGGTCGCCGGCAGACCGATCCTGCGGACCTGCCGTCGGAATTGACCGCTTATGCGATGCGGGACCTGACTACGTTGCAACGCAAAGCATTCGACCACGGCGGGCATGTCGGCGCCTATGCGGCGGCCGTGCTCGAGCATCCACTGCCCTGGACGAAGATGCGGCAGGTCTACCGGTTGCTCGGGCTGGTGCGCCGCCACGGCGCCGACACCGTCGATGAGGCCTGCCGCCGCGCGCTGGACGCCGAGGTCGTCGACGTCGGCGTCATCGACCGCATGCTCACCCGCGCCACCACGGCCCAGCAGCTGACGCTGCTGCCGCCACCGGCGCCTTCCCGGTTCGTCCGTTCCACTACCGATTTCGCGGTCAGGAGGCACTCATGAGCACCACCCGCCGTCCCGCCGCCGCCCCGGCGGTCAAACCGATCGAGGTCACCCCGGAGCTGAAGTCGCTGATGCGCCGCCTCAAGCTCGGCCAACTCCTGGACACCCTCCCCGAACGCCTCGCCCTCGCGCGGTCGAACCGGCTACCGCACCACGACTTCCTGGAAATGCTGTTCGCCGACGAGGTCACCCGCCGCGACCGGGCTTCCGAACAACGCCGCGCCAAAACCGCCCACCTGGACCCGCAGATGCACCTGGCAGCATGGGACGACTCAACCACAGTCACCTTCGACCGCGAACTCTGGGCCGAACTCACCTCACTACGATTCCTCGCCGACACCTACAACGTCCTGATCATGGGGCCGGTTGGAGTCGGAAAAACGTTCCTGGCCAACGCATTAGGACACATCGCGGTCCGCCGCCACCACACCGTTCACACCGAACGCGCCGACAAACTGTTCAAACGATTGCGTGGGGCACGCCTGGACGGCAGCTACGAAGACGAGATGCGCAAACTGCACCGCGTCGACCTGCTGATCCTCGATGACCTGGCCTTGCACCGGCTCGAAGCGGTCGAGACCAACGATTTCTACGAGCTGATCGTCGAACGCCACCGCAAAGCCTCCACGATCATCACCAGCAACCGCGAACCGCCGGAGATCCTGACCATGATGGCCGACCCGCTGCTGGCGCAGTCGGCGATGGACCGGCTGCAATCGGCAGCCTACGAACTCGTCGTCGAAGGCGAGTCCTACCGGCAACGCCAGAAACCGACCCTCGGCAGATCAGATCGTCCGACACACCAGAGTTGACCAGCAGGTCCAACCCCGGCTCAAAGCTTGCCCTCGACCAGCGCAGTGCGGTGACCGCCCAGACGTCGACCGAACTCGGCAACGAAGTCCGGCCGGAACGGAGGCCAGTTCCAGAACGTGAAACCAAGGCAGCCGAGGGCGAAGTAATCGTCGGGACTGCCCCGAGTTTGGTTGACTCGTGGGTTTGGTCTTTCAGGCCGCGACTGCGGGCCGGTTTATTGTCTCAAACTCGATCGGGGTGAGCCGA
>NZ_JBITBU010000033.1:0-43079 GCF_044452545.1 Nocardia sp. NPDC051900
AGGACGTGGCGGTCCACGCAGTTGTAGGCGACGTTGAGCTTTCCGCCGACGAACCATTTCGCCACCGGAGCCTCGCTCCAGTCCAGCACCTGGGTCCACGGCTGCTCCCAGTGCAGCCTGCGAGCCTGTTCGGCCCAGAACTCCAGCCGATCGGACCGCGCCCGGTCGTACAGCGCCTCGCTCGCGTTCGCCTGGGCGGCGAACTCCGCGGCGGGCGGGTAGGCGGTGGTGTCGCGGTCATCGGTGGTTGCGCTGGTCACGCGAGATCTCCTAACGAAAGAACAGAGGGGACGAGGAATGCCGGGCAGTGCTCAGTGCACCACCGCCTTCTCGGCGCCGACGCCGGTGAGCGAGCGGACTTCCATCTCCGCGGCCTTGGCCGGGTCCTCGGTCTTGCCTCCCACGAAGGTGCCGATGATGCCGAGCAGGAACGCCAAGGGGATGGAAACGATGCCCGGGTTGGACAGCGGGAACCAGTCGAAGTCCGAACCGGGCAGCATGGCGGTCTTGCTGCCGGATACCGCGGGGGAGAACACGATCAGCACGATCGTCGAGATCAGGCCGCCGTACATGCTCCACAGCGCGCCGGTGGTGTTGAACCGCCGCCAGAACAGCGAGTACAGGATGGTCGGCAGGTTCGCCGACGCCGCGACCGCGAACGCCAGCGCCACCAGGAAGGCGACGTTCTGGCCGTTGGCCAGGATGCCCAGCGCGATGGCCAGTATGCCGATCACCACGGCGGTGATCCGGGAGACCCGGACCTGTTCGCGCTCACCGGCTTTCCCGCGCTTGATGACATTCGCGTAGATGTCGTGGGCGAACGACGCCGACGCCGTGATGGTCAGGCCCGCGACCACCGCGAGGATGGTGGCGAAGGCGACCGCGGAGATCACCCCGAGCAGCACCACGCCGCCGAGTTCGAAGGCCAGCAGCGGCGCGGCCGAGTTCTGCCCGCCCGCGGCCGCGAGGATGCGATCGGGCCCGACGATCGCCGCCGCGCCGTAGCCCAGGACCAGGGTGAACAGGTAGAACGCGCCGATCAGGCCGATGGCCCAGACCACCGAGCGCCGCGCCTCTTTGGCGGTGGGCACGGTGTAGAAGCGCATCAGCACGTGCGGCAGGCCCGCGGTGCCGAGCACCAACGCCAGGCCCAGCGAGAGGAAGTTGAGCTTCGAGGTCTCGCTGCCGCCGTACTGCGCGCCGGGTGCGAGCACGTCGCGCGCGGCGACGGCCTTGTTCGCCGAACCGGAGACCGCTTTCTGCGCGGAGCCGAGGATCTCGGAGAAGTCGAAACCGAACTTGGCGAACACCATGACGGTCATCAGCGCCGCGCCCACGATCAGCAGCACGGCCTTGATGATCTGCACCCATGTGGTGCCTTTCATGCCGCCGACCAGGACGTACACGATCATCAGCACGCCGACGACGGCGATCACGATGGACTGCCCGGTCTTGTCGGTGACATCCAGCAGCAGCGCGACCAGCCCGCCCGCGCCCGCCATCTGCGCGAGCAGGTAGAACAGCGACACCGTCAGCGTGGACAGTGCCGCGGCGGTGCGCACCGGGCCTTCCTTCAGCCGGAAGCTCAGCACATCGGCCATGGTGAATTTGCCGGTGTTGCGGAGCATCTCGGCGACCAGCAGCAACGCGACCAGCCAGGCGACCAGGAATCCGATCGAGTAGAGGAATCCGTCGTAGCCGTAGACCGCGATGGCGCCCGCGATGCCGAGGAAGCTGGCGGCCGAGAGGTAGTCGCCCGCGATGGCGACGCCGTTCTGCGGACCGGAGAAGCCGCGCCCGCCGGTGAAGTAGTCGGCGGCGGTGGCGTTGTTCCGGCTGGCGCGGATCACCACGATCATCGTGATCGCGACGAAGACGCCGAAGATGGCGATATTGGCGACCGGGTTGCCGACCGTCGCCGCCGCGGCGTAGGTGTGCACGGTGTTCATGCCCGGTCTCCCTCGAGGTAGCCGCGGATTTTCGCTGCGCGCGGATCCAGTTCCCGGTTGGCGAACCGGACGTACAGCGCGGTGATGGCGAAGGTGGAGACGAATTGGCCGAGGCCGAGCAGCAATCCGGCGTTGATCTCGCCGAAGACGGGGCGGCTCATGAAGTCGTGCGCGTAGGCGCCGAGCAGGACATAACCGAGGTACCAGAGCAGGAACAGCGCGGTCATCGGAAACACGAAGCGGCGCAATCGCGTTCGCAGTTCCTGGAATTGGGGGCTCGCCTGGACTTCGGCGAATTCTGCTGCGCTCGGCGCTCGCCGCCCTGCGGTGTCGTCGAGTTCGGTACTGGTCATGATGGTCCTACCAAGTGACGTGGCTTACTTCTCGAGGACGGTAAGCCAGGGATAGGGGCCACCAGTAGGCTGTGGTGTGGGTCACTCCGCGAAGGTGTCCGAATCTGCGGTGAGCGGTCGGTACGGCGCGACGAACGGTCGGCGCGAGCCCGCTCAGTCCGAACGCAGGCTGCGCTCGCGGTCCGCGCCCATGCCCAAGCGCTCCGGCGCGTGCATCCGGACGAAGATCCGGCTCACCGTCCTCGCGCCGAGCCCACGGGTGAACGAACTCACCAGCACCATGGTGGCGAACGCCAGCGGCACGCTGATCGCCGCGGGATAGCTCAGCAACGCGGCGGGCCAGCCGCCCGCCACGTCGTCGGAGAAGCCGCCGGTGACCGAGACAGCAGTCGCGGCGCCCGCCGCGAGTCCGCCCGCGACCAGACCGGCCGCCGCGCCCGTCGCCGTCAGCCCGCGCCACCAGATGCCCAGGACCAGCAGCGGGCACAGCGTGGAGGCGGCCACGGCGAAGGCCAGGCCGACGGTGCGGGACAGATCCAGCGACACCACCGTCAGCGACAGCGCCAGCGGTACCGAGCCCGCGACCAGTGCGGCCGTGCGGAAGTCCCGGATGCGCCCGCGCAGCATGTCGGTGCTGAGCACGCCCGCGATGCTCACCAGCAGC
This sequence comes from Nocardia sp. NPDC051900, assembly GCF_044452545.1. Lineage (NCBI taxonomy): Bacteria > Bacillati > Actinomycetota > Actinomycetes > Mycobacteriales > Nocardiaceae > Nocardia > Nocardia sp. NPDC051900. The sequence continues at coordinate 2,967 of NZ_JBITBU010000033.1, forward strand.
CCCGACGAGGTGGACAGGAACGCGGCGATCGCGCCCGCCGCGGCCAGCGCCGCGAGCAGCTGACCAGGCAGCCCCGCGACCACCGACCCGGGCAGCAGTACCACCGCGGCGTCGGAGGTTCCGGTGATCAGCAGTTGCGGTACGTACAGCCGGGCGAAAACGCCGAGCAGGACGGGGAACAGATAGAAGAGGCCGACCAGGCCGATCACCGCGAGCGCGGTCGTGCGCGCGGCCCGCCCGTCTGGGTTGGTGTAGAAGCGCACCAGCACGTGCGGAAGGCCCATGGTGCCGAGGAAGGTCGCCAGGATCAACGAATAGACCTGGTAGCTGGGATGCGGACCGCCGAGTCCGCCGCCGGGCGTCAGCCAGCCCGCGCCGTCGGCGGGGGCGCCGGCCACCACCGGCACCGCCGCTCCGGCCTCGAGCGCCAATCGCGTCCCCGCCGCCAGTTCGTGCGTGCCGGGCGTCAGCGGCACCGTGCCGTCGACGGCGTGCTCGTCGATGGTTCCCGTGATCGAAACCTGTTGCGGTGCACCTACCCGTACCACCACGTCGGTGGTCACGTCGACGGTCGTGCGTTCGGACACCACCGGCGGTGCGGGCGCGCCGAGCTCCCGTTGGTCGGCGAGGAAGTGCCCGAGCAGCACCAGCGCGGGCAGTGCCACCGCGGTCAGCTTCAACCAGTACTGGAACGCCTGGACCAAGGTGATCGAGCGCATCCCGCCACCCACCACATTGGCGATCACGATCGCGCCCACCGCCACCGCGCCCACCCAGTCCGGCACCCCGAGCAAGATGTGCAGCGTCAGGCCCGCCCCTTGGAACTGCGGGATGAGATACACCGCGCAGATGAGCACGACGACGGTGGCGGCGAGTCTGCGTAAACGCACCGAGCCCAGCCGGAATTCGGCGAAGTCGGGCACCGTGTACGCGCCGGAGCGGCGCAGCGGGGCGGCGACGAACAGCAGCAGCGCCAGGTATCCGGCGGTGAAGCCGACCGGGTACCACAGCGCGTCCGCGCCGTATTTCGCGATCAACCCGGCGACTCCGAGAAACGAGGCGGCCGAGAGGTATTCGCCGGAGATCGCGGCCGCGTTCCAGCGCGGCCCCACGCTGCGCGAGGCGACGAGGAAATCGGAGGTGGTGCGCGCCAGCCGCACGCCGTACGCGCCGATCGCAACCGTCGCGAGGGCCGCGAGGATCAGCGCCGCGACCGTCAGCGCGGGCGCCGTGCCGGAGGTCATGACATACCGATCTCGAACGCGGCGCGCGCGTTCTCGGACCAGGTGCACCGATACGCCGAGCGACGAACGAAGCCCGTCGGACCGGAGCGCATCGATACCGTGGTCCGCGCCGCGGCAGGCATTCGGGCCGGTCGCACCGTCAGTCCTCGGCCAGTTCGAGGAAGTCCTGTTCGTTGCGTTCGGCCAGGCGCACGTACGTCCGGCCGATCAGGAACAGCAGCGGGTACACCGCGCCGCCGAGCAGCAACCAGGGCAGCCGGATGCCGAGCACCGTGAACGAGCCGATCGAACCGATGCCGAACAGTATGGGCAGCGCGCACAGCAGCGCGATCGTCACCAGGCCCACGCGCAGCGCGAGCCCGAGTTGCGCGCGGATCAGGCCGCCGATGAGCGCCTCGCCGAACTCCGTCTGCTCGGCGACCTCGACTCTCGTGCGCACTCGCCGCGCGCCGCGTCGTTCGGAGAGCACCACGCGCTCGCGCGCCGGACGCTGCGGCGCGGTCACTGATTGCCCCAGTGTTGCCGGGGCCTGTGCACCAGCCGCTGTTTCAGTTCACGCACCTGCCTTCGGCTCACCGGCAGTTCGACCGCTTGCGCGTCGCCCTCGGCCCGCAGGCACACCACCGTGCCGGAACCTATCGTGCGCAGCCCGGTGACCAGCCGCAACGCCACCAGATACGAGCGGTGCACCCGCAGGAATCCCGCGTCGTGCCAGCGTGCTTCCAATGCCGACAACGGGATCCGCACCAGATGCGATCCGGCGCTCGTGTGCAGCCGCGCGTAATCCCCGTCGGCTTCCACCCAACTCACGCTCGACCTCGGTACCAGCGTGGTCACTCCGCCCAGTTCCACTGGGATGACCTCGCTCGGATCGGCGCGCTCGTCGGCGGCAGGCCGGTGCGGCACGCTGCGGGACGCCGCGATTCGCCGCACCGCCTCGGCGAGCCGCGCTTCGCGCAGCGGCTTGAGCAGGTAGTCCACCGCGCCCAGATCGAACGCGGCGATCGCCCGGTCGTCGTGGGCGGTCACGAACACCACGGCGGGCGGATTGGCGAACTCCGACAGGATGCCCGCCAGCTCCATACCGTCCAGGCCGGGCATGTTGATGTCCAAAAACACCGCGTCCACGGGATGAGCGCGCAGCACCCGCAACGCGCTGGTGGCATCGCCCGCCGCGCGGATCTCCCCGATCTCGGCCCGTGCGCGCAGCAGATACACCAGCTCGTCCAGAGCGGGCTTCTCGTCGTCCACGGCGAGCACGCGCAGCGCGCCCGCCGGCTTGCCGGTAACGCGGGTCACAATCGCTCCATCGTAAGGGGCTCGCGCTGGGCAGCCGAGCCGGTGCCGTCGGCGTGAGGCTGCCTACTCGTGTGCGTCCGCGTTCGAGCCGGGATGCCTGGTGGGCACGGGCCCGTGCTTCTGGGCGTTGCATGGGTGGTCGCGTGCCTGCGTCCGGGCGTTGCGTGTGCCGGTTTCGTGGCTCGATGTGCGTTGTGGGCGCGAGCTGTCCTGCTTAGGGCGCGTCGCGCGCCGGTTTCACGGCCGGATGCCCGCGCGGAATTTCGGAACCCGCAGGCTGACCTTCGTGCCCGCGCCCGGCGCGGTCTCCACGACCAAGCCGTAGTCGTCGCCGAAGGCCGCCCGCAACCGGTCGTCGACGTTGGCCAGGCCGACGTGCGCGGCCTCTCCGGAGCCCGCGGGGCCCGTCCCGGTGTCGACGGCGTCCAGCGCGCCGGAGCGCAGCAGATCCGGGTCCATGCCGACGCCGTCGTCCTCGACGCTGATCACACAGTCGGTTCCCGCGTCGGTGGCGACGATGCTGACGGTGCCGCCGTGGGCGGCGCCCGCCAGTCCGTGCCGCACCGCGTTCTCCACCAGCGGCTGGAGCGCGAGGAAGGGGAGGACCACGCCGAGCACCTCGGGCGCGATCCGCAGCCGGACCTGGAGGGCGTCGCCGAAGCGGGCGCGTTCCAACGCGAGGTAGCGCTCGATGTTGCGCAGCTCGTCCGACAACACCGTGAACTCGCCCGCGGCGCGGAAGGAGTAGCGGGTGAAGTCGGCGAACTCGAGGATCAGCTCGCGGGCCCGCGCCGGATCGGTGCGGACGAACGAGGCGATGGTGTTCAGCGCGTTGTAGATGAAGTGCGGGCTGATCTGCGCCCGCAGCGCGCGCACCTCGGCCCGGTCCAGCCGGGCCCGCGACGCGTCCAGTTCGGCCAATTCGAGCTGCCCGCAGGCGTACCGCGCCACTTCGGCGACCGCACCCAGCCGCCCCGGCCCCGGTTGCCCGGTATTCACGACGCCCAGCACACCGGCCACGCCGTTGGATTCGATCAGCAACGGTTGCGCGATCAGCGTGCGCCCGGCGTGTTCGCTGCGGCCGGGTCCGGCCACGAGCACCGGACGCTCGCCCGCGACGGCGCGTTCGGCGGCTTCGCCGAAGTACTCGGCCAGTTCGGCGTGCGGTCCGTCCCAGGCGAGCAGCGTGCCGTCGGCGTCGGCCAGCGCGAGCGCCTCGGCGCCGGTGAGCGCGCGCAGATGGGGCGCGGCTTCCCGCGCGGACTCCTCGGTCAGCCCGCGCCGCAGCGGAACCGCCGCCAGCGACGCGGTGTGCAGCGCCGAATGCACCGCCCGCTCGGCGGGGGTGGTCACCACTCTGCGGGTGCGCGACCAGATCAGCAACGCACCGGCGATCAACGCGGCCGCGGCCACGACGGCCAGCGCGGTGGTCATGGCGGGCAGCGGCGCGGGGACTTCATGGGCCGATTATCGCGGTGCTCCGATCGCGTGCGGCAGGTGGCGGCCATGTGGTGCGGACGCGGGTGCGCATCCGATCCAGACAGCGCCTGCGCGAACGGGCCGAATCCGGCGACGGGGACGCAGTGCCGCTTGCCGGGAGATCGTGTGCGGCATGGTGGCGGCCGTGGGCGTGAATACGGGCGGGCCACCGAGCGCGGGCGCTCGCGACAGCCGATCGACACGGCGGTCGCCCGAACGGGTCGAGTCATTGGGGTGTTCCGGCATTCGGCACGATCGCGACACTCGCGGAAATCGGCCGCTCAGACGGCGAGTCGCCAGGACGCGCCGGTGATCTTCCCCACCGACACGCCGGGTGCCCGAGGAGCGTCCGCGAGCCGTTCCGAACCAGTCGGTGCGCCCGCCTAGAATCGGTCCAGCCAACCCCCGTCGAGACCTTGGGAGGAAGGACCGTCTTGGCCGCCTCGTCCGGATCGTTCGTCCATCTGCACAACCACACCGAGTACTCCATGCTCGATGGGGCGGCGAAGATCTCGCCACTGTTCACGGAGGCGAAACGGCTGGGGATGAACGCGGTCGGGATGACCGACCACGGCAACATGTACGGCGCCTCGGAGTTCTACAACTCGGCCAAGAAGCACGACATCAAGCCGATCATCGGCATCGAGGCCTACATCGCGCCCGCCTCCCGGTTCGACACCAAGCGCGTGCAGTGGGGCGATCCGAGCCAGAAGGGCGACGACGTCTCCGGCTCCGGCGCCTACACGCACATGACCATGGTCGCCGAGAACGCGACCGGCCTGCGCAACCTGTTCAAGCTCTCCTCGCTGGCCTCCATCGAGGGGCAGCTCGGCAAGTGGGCGCGCATGGACGCGGAGATCATCGCCCAGTACGCCGAGGGCATCATCGCCACGACCGGCTGCCCCTCCGGCGAGGTGCAGACCCGTCTGCGTCTCGGCCACGACCGTGAGGCGCTGGAGGCCGCCGCGAAGTGGCAGGAGATCTTCGGCAAGGACAATTTCTTCCTCGAGGTCATGGACCACGGCCTGTCCATCGAGCGCCGGGTGCGGGAGGGGTTGCTGAACGTCGGCAAGCAGCTGGGCATTCCGCCGCTGGCCACGAACGACTGCCACTACGTCACCAAGGACCAGTCGAGCAATCACGAGGCGTTGCTGTGTGTGCAGACCGGCAAGACGCTGTCGGACCCCACCCGGTTCAAATTCGACGGTGACGGCTACTACCTGAAGTCCGCCGAGGAGATGCGCGCGCTCTGGGAAGCCGAGGTGCCCGGCGCGTGCGACAACACGGTGCTGATCGGCGAACGGGTCCAGTCCTACGACGACGTGTGGGCCTTCAAGGACCGCATGCCGGTCTTCCCGGTGCCCGAGGGCGAGGACCAGGATTCCTGGTTGCGCAAAGAGGTCGACCGAGGCCTGGCGCGCCGGTTCCCCGGCGGCGTGCCCGAGGAGTACTACACCCGCGCCTACTTCGAACTCGACGTCATCAAGCAGAAGGGCTTCCCCGCCTACTTCCTCGTCGTCGGCGACCTCGTCAAGCACGCGCGGGAGGTCGGCATCCGGGTCGGTCCCGGCCGTGGTTCGGCGGCCGGTTCGCTGGTGGCCTACGCGCTCGGCATCACCAATATCGACCCGCTGCCGCACGGCCTGCTGTTCGAGCGGTTCCTGAACCCGGAGCGCCCGTCCGCGCCCGATATCGATATCGACTTCGACGATCGCCGCCGCGGTGAGATGGTCCGCTACGCCACCGAGAAGTGGGGCACCGACCGCGTCGCCCAGGTGATCACCTTCGGCACGATCAAAACCAAGGCCGCGATCAAGGACTCCGCGCGCGTCCAGTTCGGCCAGCCCGGTTTCGCCATCGCCGACCAGATCTCCAAGGCGCTGCCGCCGCCGATCATGGCCAAGGACATCCCGCTGTCGGGCATCATGGACCCCGATCACGAGCGGTACAAGGAGGCAGCCGAGGTCCGCGAGCTCATCGGCAGCAACCCGGATGTGGCCAAGATCTACGAGACCGCGCGCGGTCTGGAGGGCCTGATCCGCAACGCCGGTGTGCACGCCTGCGCGGTGATCATGTCCTCCGAGCCGCTGATGGACGCGATCCCGGTGTGGAAGCGGCCCCAGGACGGGGCGATCATCACCGGCTGGGACTACCCGTCCTGCGAGGCCATCGGCCTGCTGAAGATGGACTTCCTCGGCCTGCGCAACCTCACCGTCATCGGTGACGCGCTGGACAACATCAAGGCCAACCGCGGCATCGACCTGGACATGGACAACCTGCCGCTGGACGATCCCGCGACCTACGAATTGCTCTCGCGCGGTGACACGCTCGGCGTCTTCCAGCTCGACGGCGGCCCCATGCGCGACCTGCTGCGCCGCATGCAGCCCACCGGCTTCAACGACATCGTCGCCGTGCTCGCGCTGTACCGGCCCGGCCCGATGGGCATGAACGCGCACAACGACTACGCCGACCGCAAGAACGGGCGGCAGCCGATCAAGCCGATCCATCCGGAGCTGGAGGAGCCGCTCAAGGACATCCTCGCCGAGACCTACGGCCTGATCGTCTACCAAGAGCAGATCATGTTCATCGCGCAGAAGGTCGCCTCCTACTCGATGGGCAAGGCCGACGCGCTGCGCAAGGCCATGGGTAAGAAGAAGCTCGAGGTGCTCGAGGCCGAATACAAGGGCTTCCACGAGGGCATGACCGCCAACGGCTTCTCCGAGGCCGCGGTGAAGGCGCTGTGGGACACCATCCTTCCGTTCGCCGGCTACGCGTTCAACAAGTCGCACGCCGCGGGCTACGGCCTCGTCTCGTTCTGGACCGCCTACCTCAAGGCCAACTACCCGGCCGAGTACATGGCGGGCCTGCTCACCTCCGTCGGTGACGACAAGGACAAGGCCGCGGTCTACCTGTCCGACTGCCGCCGTCTCGGCATCACCGTGCTTCCGCCGGACGTCAACGAGTCCGAGCAGAACTTCGCCTCGGTCGGCAAGGACATCCGCTTCGGTCTCGGCGCGGTGCGCAACGTCGGCGCGAACGTCGTCGCCTCGATCATCCAGGCGCGCAAGGAGAAGTCGAAGTTCACCGACTTCTCCGACTACCTGAACAAGATCGACGCGATCGCCGCGAGCAAGAAGGTCACCGAATCGCTCATCAAGGCGGGCGGTTTCGACTCGCTCGGGCATCCGCGCAAGGGTCTGATGCTGATCCACTCGGACGCCATCGATGCGGTGATGGCCACCAAGAAAGCCGAGGCGATGGGTCAATTCGACCTGTTCGGCGGCTTGGACGCCGACGAGTCGGTGACCTCGGTGTTCAACGTGAAGGTGCCAGAGGACGAGTGGGAGTCCAAGCACCGGCTCGCGCTGGAGCGGGAGATGCTCGGGCTGTACGTATCCGGGCATCCGCTCAACGGCGTCGAGCACGTGCTCGCCGCGCAGGCCGACACGCAGATTCCCGCCATCCTGGAAGGCGACATCAAGGACGGCACTCAGGTGACCGTCGGCGGCATCCTGGCCTCGGTGAACCGGCGCATCAACAAGAACGGTCTGGCCTGGGCCTCGGCGCAGCTGGAAGACCTCACCGGTGGCATCGAGGTGCTGTTCTTCCCGCAGTCGTACTCGGTGTACGGCATGGACGTCGTCGAGGACGCCGTGGTGCTGGTCAAGGCGCGCGTCTCGGTCCGCGACGACCGAATCTCGTTGATCGCCAACGATCTCGCCGTGCCCGACCTCTCCGCCGTCGGCGTGGCCAAGCCGCTCGCGGTCACCGTCACCACCCGCATGTGCACACCGGACAAGATCGGCGAACTCAAGCGCGTCTTGTCCAGGCACCCCGGCACGTCGGATGTCCATATCCGGCACGTCGGCGCACGAGACAAGACCACACTGCTGAAACTCGATGAACGCCTGCGCGTCTCACCGTCGTCGGCGCTGATGGGTGATCTGAAGGCGCTGCTCGGCCCGGGCTGCCTGGCCAGCTGATCGGCGGGTCCGTGAAGCGAGCCTGACCGAATTCAACCTGTTCTTGACCGGTCTCGACCAAGACCACGATGCTGTCGTCGCCGGTTCCCCCCTGCGTTACAGCAACGGACCCGGCGAAGGCGTCAATACGAAACGAAGCTGATCAAAACGGCAGATATACGGCTGCGCGGGATCTGCCTACTCCGGCACCGAATCCGTGGTGGCTAGTCCAGGATCCGCTACCACCGAAAATGGGACAGCGTCGAAAATGCGGCAGGGCAGTGAAACTCCCCTAGGTGAGCAGATGGTTATCCCGAGATGACGAGTCTCGCTTGGCATTTCGGCACCGCATCGACCGTGGAATGCCCGTTTGACAAGACGGTTGGGTTCCGACAGGGTAGGGAACCGGCAGGGAGATGCGAGTGGGGCGGCAAGTGGATCTTCATCCAAGGGGCGACGCCTTACTCCAGCACGAATCAGGTGAGGTTCCACTATGACTGTTGGTGGGTTCTACAACCACTACGACGATCCCAACGAATTCTGGGACGAGGAGCCCCTTGTGCCGAAGAGGTCCAACGTCGCTCAGCCGGTTTCGGAGCCGTCTCCTCCCATGCCGGAACCTCTCCTACGCCAGCGGCAGCCACCATCGCAGGTTGGGGCAAGCCTCCAGCTATCCGAGTTGTCCTCGAGTCAACCCCGTGTCGGATCATCGTTCGTCTCAATGGAACTCGGCGGCGGATGTCTTCCAGTCCGTATCTCGATGAGCCCGCGGTGGAGTCGCTATGTTGAGCCCCATGAGGTTGGCGATGAACTCATGGCGGCATATAGAGCTGCCGTGGCGAAGCGCACGGAGCAGCTGTGCGCCGGTGGTCATTGGCCGAGTCCGCAGGAAATCTCAGATGCGGCGACTCCGGATCACCGGACGATCCTGATGGTGTTGCTCGAGACGCAGACCTGGGAACAATACAGCAGTGTGTCCAGCAGCATGATCGACAGCGGCGAGTACCAAGCATCGGGCCGAGTTTCGATTCGCGGACGCCATCCTGTCACCATGACCGCCGACCGCACACATTTGCGGTCGATCGCTGTCTGGAGTGACTGGGTGGCGACCGCGCATCCCGATCAGATCGGCGACGAAATTTTGTGGTGCGCAGAAGGGATACGTGCCATGCGCCCGAAGTTCACCGCACGGGGCGACTACTCACGCTATTCAGATGCTGACCTGGAAAACGAGCTGGACCGCCACCGCCTGCGACTCCTGAATGAAAGGATGGCATGATGGCCGACAAGCTGACACTTAGTTTGGGCGCCATGAAATTGGCCGTTACCAATTGGAATGAAGCTGCCGACGACCTCGAGGCGGGGATTCGAACGACCCAAAAGCTCGAAATAACTGCTACGGAAGCGGGCACGTTCGCGGAAGCTCTGGCGAAGTATCAGCCCGCCCCTGGTTACTTCCGCGATAGACTGGCCGAAGGTGTCACCGTTTTCCGGGATATCGCCAGCGTACTCAAGTATGTGCACGACACGTACGAAGCCGAAGACCTTGCTAATAAAGGAAGGCTGGTCAAGCTCGAGGGGGATATATGACAAGTCCTGTGGACAACCGTCAAAGTCTGCTCGAGAAGGTTGAGTTTCTCAGGAAGAAGAAGGACGAAATCGGTGATCTTCCGGAAAAGGTGAACACATACGCTGGCCATCTCGTTGAGATTGTCCGCTCGCAGGCCTATGGCGGCGCTTTAACCGGAAATTTAGGTCCGGCGCTTACAGTGGAGGATACGGTCGATCAGATCTGGAGTGAGCGGGATAAAGCGAACAAGGCTATTGGCGAAACCTGGGATAAGCTTGATGTGCTCGATCCGGACCTCGAGGTTCCAATCAAGTTCATCGATGTCGCAAACGAGTGGCGCACGCTGAGGGGGAACTTGCTTGCGGCAGGGAACGACTTCGGCGACACTGTCCTCAGTACCGCCGAATGGCAAGGTGATGCAGCTGTCAGGTACGGCGAAATGCGCACCAGGCAACAAGTTCCGTTGGACAGCTTGCCGCTAGAATTCGATAAAATTGCAGGAAGCCTGGAGAGAATCGCCTCGTCTGAATTGGCTCTCTACGGCGAGCTCGCCACAAAGACGCAGGACCTGATCGCGAAGGTTGAAGATGCCGCGTTGAGCAGCGTCAAGGACTTGCTTGATGTTGTCAAGATATCGGTCGGGGGTGCCGTCTCGCTCATAAAGAATCTTGTGGCAGTGGTGGAGGCTGCAAATACTTTCATTATCGGCGTTGTGAAGAGTATGGCCGATGCAGCCAAGACCGATATGATCGAGGGGAACAATATCATGCAGATTGTAGCGAATCAAAAAGGTTTGCCCGACGGCAAGTGGCCGAGTGGCGTCAAGGCATCCTATGGTGCGGGAATCGGCGGAATTCGGGAAGCGATAGGCGATGCGTCGGCCAAGGACGGCGACAAATCCGACTGGACGGTGGGCCAATGAGGGTTGCCTTGGCAACCGTGGTCGCCGCTGTCGCGGTGAATGTAGTGACCGGATGTTCGTCGCCGCCTCCGGCCTCACCTTCATCGTCGTCTACTTCGACTCAGGCTCGACCGGCCATGACGCAGGGAGAGCTGTGCGATGCACTGATCAACTTCTTCACAACACAGCTGCACGCCGTTGAAATACAGCCCGACCCGCCCTTCTCCCCAGATAGCAACCTACCCGATCTGGGCGGTGGGAGGTGCGAACTCTTTCAGGGACAAGACCAGGTTGGTTACTACACCGTGCTGCAGGCACCGAACGAGCCGGACCCAACAGAGGGCATGCGCGGGTATGAGAAGAAGCCCGATCTGGGTGATGCAGTGTGGGTGTATGACATGCGAGCAGACGAAAGGAATCCCTCGAACAGGGTGCGGTTTGCCACTCGCGTTAATAGTTGGAACGCTGTTCTGGTAATCCGGGACACCGAGATTCGAACGGCTAACGGGCCCCTGCACCTGACCGACGCCGACAAGGTCGAATCCGTCCGTTTCCTTACCGAGCTGACCACGAAATTCGCCCTCCATCGATAGACGATCTTCCAAACCCACCGCCCGGATCGTGCTGTCGCTCGACGCGACGATGGGCTCGTCTCACCGTCGTCGGCACTGATGGGTGATCTGAAGGCGCTGCTCGGCCCGGGCTGCCTGGCCAGCTGATCGGCGGATTCCGCACTGTCGGGTTCGGGTCGGCGGTCGGGCTGTCCGGCGGTTGTGTGACCCGCAGCGATGCCGGCCCGGTCGCCGGCCGCGCGCGCCGTCGTCGGGCGGCGTGGGGCCGGTGCGATCGACCCGACAGCCACGGTGTCGCCGCAATTCGAAAGCAACAGTGTCGGCGCATCCGCCGATGCGCCGACACCACGGACCCCGCCGGATCCAGCCCGGCCTCGATCAGCCGCCTGTATCGCCGATCGGCCGCGTGCCGGCCTCGCGTGCGCTTCGCCGCGGCGCGGAGACGGAACGGCACCCGTCAGGCGAATGGTCACCGCTCCCGCCGTGAGCGATCACCGTTGAGCGGCAAGGCAAGCTCGTCGAGCGGCGCGGACCTCGGCGACGAACAGTTCTGGTTGTTCCCACGCGGCGAAATGACCACCGCGCGCGGGCTGTCCCCAGTGCACGATGTTGGTGAAGCGCTTGGCTGCCCAGCGCTGTGACGGGCGGGGCACCTCGGCGGGGAACACGCTGCCGGCGGTCGGCACTGTGATCTGGTCGCCGACCGCGGTGGTGAACCACTCGGTGACTTCGGTGATGCTCTCCCAGTAGAGGCGAGTGGAGGAAGCGCCCGTCGCGGTCACCCAGTAGAGCATCACGTTGTCCAATACCCGGTCGCGGTCCAAGACGGTGTCGAGGTCATCTTCGTGGTCGCTCCAGGTCCAGACCTTCTCCATGATCCACGCGCACAGCGCGGCCGGTGAGTCCAGTAACCCATAACCCAGAGTTTGCGGGCGCGTGGCGTGGACCGCCGAGTAGGCGGATCCGGTGCGGGTGCGTTCCTCGAGATCGCTGAGGGCCCGCCGTTCGGCCTCGGTGAGGTGCGCTTCGTTGTGCTCGGGTGCGGCCAGCGGTGGGATGAGGTGCAGGCCGAGCAGTCTGTGCGGTTGCTGCAACGCGATGCTGGTGGAGATGCTGCTGCCCCAGTCGCTGCCTGCGGCTATGAACTTCTCGTAGCCGAGCCGGGTCGTCAACTCCGCCCAGGCATGTGCGATGCGGTGGATGCCCCAGCCCGGCTCGGTGGGACGACCGCTGAAACCGTAGCCCGGCAGGGACGGCGTGACGACGTGGAACGCGTCGGCGGGATCGCCGCCGTACGCTACCGGATCGGTGAGCGGGCCGAGGACTTGCTCGAACTCCAGGAACGAGCCGGGCCAGCCGTGAGTGAGGACGAGCGGGACGGCTTCCGGATACGGAGAACGGACGTGGAGCGCGTGTATCGGCACGCTGTCGATCTCGGCGACGATCTGCGGAATTCGGTTCAGCCGCGCTTCGGTGGCCGATCAGTCGTATTCGTCGGCCCAGTACCGGCACAGCTCTCGCAGATACGACAGCGGCACACCTTGGGACCAGTCGGTGACCGGCTCACGCTCCGGCCACCGGGTGCGACGGAGCCGTTCGCGTAGGTCACGCAGATCAGCCTCGGCAATATCGATCCGGTAGGGACGAACGCGGTCGGTCATGGTTGTTCTCTCTGCTCTGCCGGTTGAACGGTTTTCAACAGTTGGCGCGCCAGGCCCAGGTAACGGAGTTCGATCCCGGCGCTTCCGGTGCGGGGAATCCGCATCCGAGCGATCACCACATGAACTCGGCGGCAATGGAACCGACCCCCCGTCCATTGTCCAGCCCCCCGGCAGCGCGGTCCGGCTCTACGCTCGGTCAGGCCCGCGTTCCGCCCGTGCGGTCCGACCACCGGATGTCCGGCGGCCGGAGAGGATCCGTCCGCCGGACACCCTCGGATGCGTTCAGCTCTCGACCGGAAGTCCGGCGTCGGTCCAATCCTGGATGCCTTCACGGTACTTCCGGACGTTGGTGTAGCCGAGAGCCTCCAGCTTGGTGGCCACGTGCTGGCTGTTGGCGCAGGCGGCATTCGAGCAGTAGGTGACGATCGCGGCGTCCTTTGCCGGAAGCAGTTGCGGGGCTTTGGTTTCCACGTCGGCTTCGACCAGGTTGAGCGCGCCGGGAAGATGCGCTTTGGCGTAGTACTCGGCGCCGAGCGCGTCGATGATGGTCACCGAACCCGCCTCGATCTGCTCGGCGAGTTCCTGGCGCGTGATCAGTTGGGTCATGGCAGTGCCTCCTTCAGGCGAAATTTATGTGCGTGCGCACGCTATTATATGTGTGCGTGTGCACGCAACTGGTATGCTTCGATTCGTGCCGAATTCCGTGAGCCGTTCCCACCCGGCCGTCCGCGCGTGGTCCGCACTGCTTCAGGTACACGCCAAGCTGGTGCCGGAGCTGGACGCGGAACTACGTCGCGCCACCGCGCTGCCACTGACCTGGTACGACGTCCTTCTGGAACTCGACGGACCGCAGGGGCTGCGGGTGAGCGATCTCGGCGAACGGGTCGTGCTGAGCAGGACGCGGGTGAGTCGCCTGGTCGGCGAACTGGAGTCGCACGGCTTGGTGCGCCGTGAGCCCAATCCGGACGACGGGCGTTCAGCGTTCGTGAGCATCACCGAGGCTGGTCGGCAGCGGCTGCGGGAGGCGGCTCCGCGCTATCTGGCCGGGATCGAACGCCGATTCAGCGGCCTCAGCCCGGACGAACTCCGAGCTCTGGCCGGGGCGCTACGCAAGGCGCTGGGCCCGGTCGACCTGTCCGATCCGAAGCGCTAGCGAGCCGGTTGCCGCCGCCGTCATCGCGCTGGCACCGCGCGCGGTCCTGTTCCTGTTGTGCTGCCGCCCGGCGCTGACGCCCGATCGGCTGACCGGCGCTCGAAGCCCCTCGATCAATCCCTGGCCGACGCCATCGGGCCTCGCGCAGTGGCCGCCCAGGGCCTCGCCGAGGCAGAACGGCTCGAATGCCACAGGCCGCGGCGCGGCTGGGAGCGCACACCGGTGGCATCGAGGTGCTGTGCGCAGCGGCCGCTGCGTTGGCGGCGACTTCGAGGCGCTACCCAGCCCGGGTCGACGCGGCGGGTCGTGCGCGGCCAGGAATGGAGCCACTGCTCGATCTGCTCCAGATTCGCGGCGGAGATGACGACGTCACCGTTTTCGGCGTCCAGCAGCTTCCAGTCGTGCGGTGACACCGGATCGCGCACCAGAAAGTAGCCCGCTCGCGTGGCGCGGTCGGTGAGGTCGCGGAATCGCTTGGAGTTCGGATCCGGTGCGGCCGCTGCGGTTCGATTCATGAGGGATTGCTCCATGGGCGGTGTTGACGTGCGGAATCCGGCGTGATGCGCCCGGCGGCGACCAACGCGGCGAATGCGGCGCGCTTTCTGGCGCAGTCGTGATCGCGGTGTAACTGCATGGCGTGGTGTGCTGCGGCGACGGTCAGCGGCTGGGCGGGTGCGGCGCATGTCCACGCTTCCGGCCACCGGACGGGGCGCGAATGACTCTGCGAGCGAGTCGGTTTGCGCCGAGGAGCGAATCGGCGCGGCTGATCGGTCGGCCACACGCACCCGACGCCGAGCAGCACCGCGCCACATCCCGCGAATACCGTCACGATGCTCGACAGCAGGGCCCATATCCCCACCCGGCTCACCGCTGGCAGCCGTCGCCGGAACCGGTGCGCAGGTCCTCGGCGAGCTCGTGCAATCCGTCCAGAACCTGCTGGAACGTCCAGAGTTCCGGTGCGGTGTCGGCGTGCGGCAGGTGGTCGGTGTGGTCGGTAGGGAACGCGATACCGCGCCGGTGAGCGCGTTCGCGCGGGCTCGACTCCTGTGGCACGATCCGGCCGCGCCGTACCAAGGTGTAGAAGGCGACCCACTTCCACGCGCACCGATCGACCCGGCATCCCCGGTGCCGCCGCATAAGCCGGTGCGCCAACTCGACATCAGCCGAGCCGCAGATTCTCGGCGGCGCGACCACCCCGCTGCCTTCCTTCTGATTACGCAAGATCTTTCCTATCCCTTCCTGCCTACCCGGGCTGGTGATGTCACGAGTGGCACATGGCTGCGGCATTTCGCGAGTGGGCTCTCCATCATGTGCCGCTGATCTTGAATCTCCGGGGCCTTCACGCTTCGGGTGGGTAAGTAGCCAGCGTGTTTCGGCCGCGGTGGGTGATTTCGTAGCGGTTTCTTCGGGCTCCGGTCACGATGAGGTCGTGGTTGATGAGGTTCGCCAGGGCTTGGCGGGTCTTCCATTCGGTGAGGCTGGCCGACACCTTGATCTGATGTTCGGTGAGCATCCCGCCGCAGTTCAGCGCGCGCAGGATTCGGACTTCGGCGGCGGAGAGGCTTTCATGTCGCGTGGCCATGCGGCTATGTTGCTGCAGGCCAACAGCATCCGGGCTGGGAAAACGGGCGGTCCGATGAAGTCGGCCATCCGCCCAGAGCCCGGACCGGTCCACACGTAGTTCGAAGTCCGAACCGGACCGGCATCTGGGCCGTTTCGGACCGAGCAGGGGAAAGGGGAGCGATGGGGAAGGACGATCAGCCTGGTTCGACATTGCCGCGTCGGCAACTCGGGCGGGCATTACGGGAGGCTCGGGAAGGTGCCGGGTTCACGCTCGAGCGCGCCGCGCAGCTCATGGAAATGGGCAAGACTTCGGTCGGCAGGATCGAGAAGGGGCAGAACGACAAAATAAGGCTGCGCGACGTAGATGCGTTCGGCGAGTTGTACGGGCTCGACGCGGCGCAGATCGAGGAGCTGAAAGCTCTTGCCCAGCAATCAGCGACGAAATCGTGGTGGCAGTCATCGCGGCATCTGCTTCTGCCTGGATACAACACGTATCTAGGGCTCGAAGCCGGTGCATCGAATTTGCATTTCTACCAACCTTTGGTCATGCCAGGCCTATTGCAGGTAAAGGACTATGCGACAGCTATCGAGGGACCGATTTTCCCGGCGGAGACGGCTGCGGACATCGAAAGGCGCGTGATTCTGCGGCTACAGCGGTCGTCCATCCTCACTCGCCATTACAGCCCTGTGCGGGCCGAGTTCATACTGCACCAAAGCGTGCTACACACAATCGTTGGATCGCCGCGCACAATGGGCATACAGCTACGGCACGCAGCTGACATGGGTACACGTGAGAACGTGACCGTTCGTATCCTGCCGTATTCGGCAGGCCATCCGGGGCACCACGTAGCAACTCCGTACATAGTTCTGGACTTCCCGCGAGACGCTCGCGGCTACGTGGAGCCATCCGTCGTCTACACCGAAAGCATCATCGGGCGTATGTTTTTCGAGGATGACGCCGATGTGAACCAGTTCCGTGCAGTACACGAGTCCCTCCGGGCTGCCGCCCTGGAGGAACAAGCGTCGAGGGACCTTCTCAGGAAGACAGCAAGGAGTTACGAACAGTGAACATCGACCTATCCGGCGCGCAGTGGTTCAAATCGAGCCGCAGCACCGGCCAAGAAGCGTGTGTCGAAGTTGCGTGGCTCGAGGCAGGGTACGTCGGTGTTCGCGATTCGAAGAACCCAACCGGCCCGGCGCTGATCTTCGCGCCGGGCCAGTGGGATGTCTTTGCCTCCGGCATCCGTGACGGGAAGTTCGACCGATCGGCTTGAACTGGATTCCCGCCGCGAACAACAGCGGCCCCGCACCCGAGCAACGCATGGTCGGGCCAGGGCCGCTGACGGAGCTATCAGTTCACCTCCGCCAGGGTCGGGGCAGGTGTGTCGACCGACGCGCGTGAAACCTCCTTGCGGTGCAGCGCGTGGCTGCAAGCGACGACGGCGAGGGCGGCGAGGCCGAGAATCACGCCGATCCAGGCGACCGCCGGGTAGCCGAGGCCCGCGCTGATGGCCAGCCCGCCGATCCAGGGGCCTGCGGTGATGCCGACGTTGAACGAGGAGATGTTGGTGGCTCCCGCCAGGGTGGGCGCGTCGCCCGCGAGGGTGAAGACGCGGCTGTTCAGGGTCGGGTTGATGCCGAAACCGAAGGCGCCCAACAGGAACGACAGCAGTACGACGGGGACGGTGTGCTCCATCGTGAGGGCGAGTAGCGCCGAGGTGAGCACGCCGCCGGTAATGCCGACGTACAGGCTGGTCAGCGGGTGATTGTCGGCGGTGCGCCCACCGATGACGATGCCGAGGAACGCGCCGAGTCCGTAGATGCCGAGTACCGCCGGAATCCAGCCGTCCGCCATGCCGGTGGTGCGGGACAGCAGAGCGCCGAGGTAGGCGAAGGTGACCATCAGGGCGGCGATCGCGAGCGCGGTGGTGGCGTAGGAAAGCCAGAGCGCGGGGCGCATCATCGTGCGCAGTTCGGTGCTCAGGCGTAGCGGCGCGTCGGTCCGTCCGCCGGGGATCTTCGCCAGCACGCCGATCCCGGCCGCCGCCGACAGCAGCGCGACCGCCCAGAACGCCGCGCGCCAGCCGAGCTGTTGTCCGATCACGGTGCCCGCCGGAAGCCCGATGATGATGGCCAAAGTGAGCCCGCCCGCGACGATGCTCATCGCCTTGCCGCGCGCCGTGGCCGGGACGAGACCGATCGCCGTTGTCGCGGCAACCGCCCAGAACCCGGCGTAGACGAACGCGCCGACCATCCGCGTCGCGAACAGCACCCAGTACTCCGAGGTGAGCGCTCCGACGACGTGAGTGCCGACGAACACCGCGAGGAAGGAGAGCAGTGCGGTGCGCCGCGACCAGCGCAGTGTCGCCACCGCCAGTACCGGCGCGCCCACCAGCATGCCCAGTGCGAAGCCCGAGATGAGCAGGCCCGCGCGCGGCACGGAGACGCCCAGGTCTGCGGCCATCTCGGTGAGCAGGCCCGCGAGCATCAGCTCCGAGGTGCCCTGGGCGAAGATCGACAGACCCAGGACGTAGATCGCCACGGGCATCGGTACCTCCTTATTTTGTACTGATCTATCCAAAATTAGGCGCGGCGAGGCCGTCGCCGAAGTCGACAAGTCTCAGAGGGCGTCGAGGGCGGTGATCGCGATGGCGGCGAGCGTCTCGCGGTCCGCGCCGCCGCGTGCGGCCACCCGCATCCCTCCGATCGTGGCGATCACGAAGTGCGCCAAGGCGGTCGGTTGTTTGTCAGGCGCGATCTCACCGGCGCGCCTGGCCGTCTCGAACACGTCCGTCAGCACGGCGAGTCGTCGCTGGTAATCGGTGGCGAGAACGGCGGCCAGTTCGGGGTCGCGCGGGGCCAGTTCGATCGTCGAGTTGACCACGAGGCAGCCGAGCGGGTCCTCGTCCGGGGCCTCGACGATCTGCCACAGCAGGGCGCGGATCATGCCGCGCACCCCAGTCTCGCTGTCGAGCAGGTCGAACGTCGCCGCGTTCTTGGCTGTCATGTATCGGCGCAGGGCGCGGCCGAACAGGTCCCGCTTGCTGGTGAAGGTGTTGTAGATGCTGCTGCGGCCAAGGCCGGTCGCGGCGCAGAGGTCTTCGGTGGAGGTCGCCTCGTATCCCGCGCGCCAAAAGGCGTGCATCGCCGCGTCCACCGCGCGGTCCTCGTCGAAGGATCTGGGTCGTGGCATGGGTTTACGCTAGCACGGTTTTGAACCGATCGTTCCAATATACTTCGAAGGGCCTTCTGGCCAGCGTTGTTCCGGAGTCCAAGCGGCTGTTAAGCGTCCGATAGGCGGGCTCGCGGATAGTTCTGAGCGAGTCCACTCCAGGAAACGAGGATCATCATGCAAGCCATCCTGCGCACCCTGCGCCTGCTCGTACTCGGCGTCACGCTGTTCGTGCCCGCGTTCGCCGTCGCGACGGTCGGCGCGGGCGCCGCGAACGCGGGCGCGGTCGAGCTGATCGAGTTCGCGCCGGGAAGCGATCACGCGTCGGTCGGCGGAGCGGTCGTGCGCGGCGACGCCGACACCTACGTGCTCGAGGCGCGGGCGGGGCAGACCCTGACCACCGAACTCATCTCGGTCGAGGGCAACGCGCGGTTCAGCGCCACCGCCCCGGACGGACGCGTGCTGTGCGCCGAGGAGATCGGGAGCCGGATCACCTTGCCGCAGAACGGTTACTACACGATCTCGATAGCGCCGAGCCGGGGCAACGCGACCTACACCTTGTCGGTGCGCATCGTCTGAGTCCTCAGGGCGACACCGCGACACCGAGCGTCTGGGCGACCAGGAAGCGGGGAGCGTGCTCCCCGTAGAACGACTCGGCGTCGCGGATCTCGAAACCGGCGTCTGTCACCAGGCCGCGAATGTCGCGGTTGAGGTGGCAGCCGCCGAACAGTCGTTTCTGGACCGGGTTCAGCCGGTTCTGCCACGCCCGCACCTTCTCGTCGGGCGCAAGCCCATGCTCGACGAAATGCAAGGTCCCGCCAGGGACGAGCACCCGGCGCACCTCGGTGAGCGCGGCGGCGATGTCGGGGATGGTGCACATCGTCCAGGTCGACAGCGCGCAGTCGAAGGCGTCGTCCGGGAAGGGCAGCGCCTGCCCGTCCAGCCCGGCCCGCTCGACCGGCACGGTGGCGGCGGCGACGCGTTCGCTCGCCAGCCGCCAGCCGAGATCGGCGGGCTCGACCGCGCGCACCGACGCGACCCCCGCCGGGTAGAACGGGACGTTCAGTCCCGAACCGAAACCGAGTTCCACGACCTGTCCGTGCAGTCCGGCACACACCCGCTCGCGCAGCGGAGTCAATTCCCGCAATCCGCAGGACCGATTGACGATCCGCGGCAGCACATGCTCGGCATAGGCACCCATGCCTTCACTCTGACAGGCATCGCCCATTGCGACCAGGGCTGCACGGCCCCAGCCCGACAGTTTTCCGCGCCTTTGCGGTCCTCTGCTCGACCCGGCCCCAGTGGCTGCACGGGACCGAGGGAAGCGGCTCCGGCCAGCCGGTCAGGAAGCCGGGACCGCAGGTGCCGCCGCGCCTGAGGCCGGTGACCGTATCGGGCGGACCGGGCATGCCCGTGGGATGCTGGCGCGGTGACTGTGTTCGAAGTCTGGGCACCGCGGCCGGAGTCGGTGCGACTGGATCTGGAGGGTGTCGTCCATTCGATGACGCGGTCGCCGGATGGGTGGTGGCGCGCCGACGTGCCCGCCGCGAACGGCGCCAGGTACGGCTTCCTGCTCGACGACGATCCGACCGTGCTGCCCGATCCCCGCTCGCCGCGCCAGCCCGACGGCGTGCACGCCCGCTCGGCGCTGCACACCCTCGATCCGGCGGGGTGGACCGATGCGGCGTGGACCGGTCGGCCGCAGGCCGGGGCGGTCTACTACGAACTGCACATCGGGACCTTCACCCCGGAAGGCACCTTCGACGCCGCGATCGAACGGCTCGACCACCTGGTCGGGCTGGGCGTCACCGTGGTCGAAGTGATGCCGGTGAACGCCTTCGACGGCCCGCACAACTGGGGCTACGACGGCGTGCTCTGGTACGCGGTGCAGGAGAGTTACGGCGGGCCCGACGGCCTGCAACGGTTCGTGAACGCCTGTCATGCCCGCGGGCTCGCGGTCTGCCTCGACGTCGTCTACAACCACCTCGGCCCGTCCGGGAACTACCTGCCGCGCTTCGCGCCCTACCTGACCGAGGGCCGCAACACCTGGGGGCAGAGCCTCAATCTCGACGGCCCGCAGTCCGATCACGTGCGCGGGTACGTCATCGACAACGCGGTGCGCTGGCTGCGCGATTTCCACATCGACGCGCTGCGCTTGGACGCGGTGCACGCCCTGGTCGACCGCACCGCCACCCACCTGCTGGCCGAACTCGCCGTCGCGACCGAGCGCCTGGCCACCCA
Organism: Nocardia sp. NPDC051900; assembly: GCF_044452545.1. Taxonomy (NCBI): domain Bacteria; kingdom Bacillati; phylum Actinomycetota; class Actinomycetes; order Mycobacteriales; family Nocardiaceae; genus Nocardia; species Nocardia sp. NPDC051900. Next base: position 23,784 of record NZ_JBITBU010000033.1, read on the forward strand.
CGTGCGCAGGCCGCTGACGCTCATCGCGGAGAGCGATCTCAACGATCCGAAGCTGATCACCCCGCGCGCGGCGGGCGGCTACGGCCTGACCGCGCAGTGGAACGACGACCTGCACCACGCCGTGCACACCGCGGTCTCCGGTGAGCGGCAGGGCTATTACGCGGACTTCGGTTCCCTGCGCTGCCTGGCCCACACGTTGAAGCACGGGTTCTTCCACGCCGCAACGTATTCCAGTTTCCGTGGCCGCACGCACGGCCGCCCGATCGATCGCAGCCTGATCCCGGGCAGCGCGCTGCTGGCCTACACCTGCGATCACGACCAGATCGGCAACCGGGCGCTGGGCGAGCGCCCGAGCGCCTATCTCACCGGCGGCCAGCTCGCGATCAAGGCCGCCCTGGTGCTGTGCGGACCGTTCACGCCGATGCTGTTCATGGGGGAGGAGTGGGGCGCCCGCACACCGTTCCAGTTCTTCACCTCGCACACCGACCCGGATGTCGCCGCCGCCACCGCATCCGGGCGCAAGAAGGAGTTCGCCCAGCACGGCTGGCCCGAGGGCGAGGTGCCCGACCCGCAGGATGTGAAAACGTTCCTGCGCTCCAAACTCGATTGGACGGAAGCCGACGAGCCGGGCCACGCCCGGCTGCTGTCGTGCTATCGCGCGCTGCTCGCCCTGCGCCGCGATCGTGCGGAGCTCAGCGATCCCTGGTTGACCCACGTTTCGGTGGACTACGACGAGTCCGCGCGGTGGATCGTCGTTCGCCGGGGCACCCTGGCCCTGGTGTGCAACCTCGGCGAGGACCAGGTCGCGGTGCCGATCGCGGGCCTTCCGCTGCTGTCCTGGGAATCCCCGACGATCGGCCGTTCCGCCACAACCGTTCCCGGCCACTCGTTCACCCTGCTGGAGACGGCGCCGCCCGGCCCGCGCTGAGCGCGTGGAACCCCAGCTCGCGGCGGCCTTTCGGGCACTCGCCCGGTAACGGGCGTACAACTGTCCGAGACAGGTACTTTGCCGGAATCGTCCCATGCCATTACCGTGGAGAGATGAGCAACGTCGCTTCCGGGGACTTTGCGGTTCTTCCCCCGGGGATGGGTGGCAGCGCTGCCGCCGAATTCGCACCGTTCGTGCGCGCTTTCGCACGGGCGTTCGGCAATCGCCGGGGCGCGGGGGCGGCGTTCACGCTGCACCGGCACGGAGAGCCGTTGGTGGACATCTGGGTCGGCTCCGGCGGTGACGTTCCGTGGACCAGGGACACCGGCACGATCATCTTCTCGGCCACCAAGGGGATCGCGGCCACCGTCGTGCACCGTCTCGCCGACCGCGGGTTGCTCGATTACTCCGCTCCGGTCGCGGAGTACTGGCCGGAGTTCGGCGCCAACGGCAAGCACAAGATCACCATTCGTCATCTGCTCACCCACCGGGCGGGACTGTCCGCGCTGGCCCCGATCGCCACCGGCGGCCTGGCCGACGTGCTGGACCACGAACTCATGGAACAGCGCCTGGCCGCGGCCAAGCCCGACCGCTTGCTCGGCGTTCCCACCTACCACGCGCTCACCTTCGGCTGGCTGGTCGGAGGCATGACGCGCGCGATCACCGGCACCGGCCTCGGCGAGCTGATCCGCACCGAGGTCGCCGAGCCGCTCGGCATCGAAGGGCTCCACCTGGGCAGGCCGCCCGCCGGTGCGCCGATCACCTACGCCCCGCTGGCGGGCACCCAGCTGAGTGCGCTCGGAAAGCCGCTCGGCGCAGCGGTTCTCGGCCGTAGCCACCGGATTCCCGGCGCGCTGGGGGCCGCCACCCGCTGCCTGTTCCTGCCCGGTCTGGAAGCCATCCTCGAGGGCGTCAGCCCGCCGATCCTGGACACCGAACTCGGTGCGGGCAACGGTGTGGCCACCGCGCCGGCACTGGCCACGATGTACGGCGCGCTCGCGGGCGACGGCACCGTGGCCGACCACAGGTACCTCGGCCGCCGCACCATGAAGGCGCTGCGCCGCGTCGAGACCTACCAGCCCGATCGCGCGCTGTTCTACCTGCCGATGATGTGGCGTCTGGGCTACCACTCGCTGCCGATGCCGGGCGCCCACGCCGGGTTCGGGCACATCGGCCTCGGCGGCTCCTTCGGCTGGGCCGAACCCCGGCTGGGCCTGTCGGTCGGCTTCGTGCACAACCGGCTCTCCGTCGCGCAGCTCAGCTACGACCAGTCGGCGGCGTTCTGGTTGCTGCCGCTCATGCTGAACTGCCTGCGTTCGTCCCGCCGCCGGATCCCGGCCGCGCAGACGCCCAAGGCTGCGTGACCGTCGGATGCTAGCTGCGCTGACGCCCGAGGCTGCGTGACGCGTCGGATTTCGGCTGCGCGGAGGCCCGAGGCTGCGTGACGCGTCGGATTTCGGCTGCGCGGAGGCCCGAGGCTGCGTGACGCGTCGGATTTCGGCTGCGCTGACGCCCGAGGCTGCGTGACGCGTCGGATTTCGGCCACGCAGACGCCCAAGGCCACGTGGCACGTCGGATCCCGGCTGTGAAAAGGCCCGAGCGTGGCATGTCGGATTGCGGTCGCGCGGAGGCCCGAGGCTGCGTGGCAGTCGGATGCTGGCCGCGCGCTGCGTGACGCGTCGGATTTCGGCCGCGCAGACGCCCAAGGCTGCGTGACGCGTCGGATCCCGGCTGTGCGGAGGCCCGAGCGTGGCATGTCGGATTGCGGTCGCGGCGGAGGCCCCAGGCTGCGTGGCAGTCGGATACCGGTCGGTCAGACGCCCGAGGCCGCCTGACCGCCGGAGTCGCGCTCAGGTCAGGTAGCGGTAGGCCGGTGAATCGGGCTCGAGGCGCTCGCACTGGATCGGGGAGTGATGCATCCGTTCCAGCAGCGGCGCCAGCCCGTCGGGGGCGCCCAGTTCGATGCCGACCAGCGCCGCGCCCGTCTCCCGGTTGTTGCGCTTGACGTACTCGAACAGCGTGATGTCGTCTTCCGGGCCGAGCACCTCGTTGAGGAAGCGGCGCAGCGCGCCGGGTTCCTGCGGGAAGTCCACCAGGAAGTAGTGCTTGAGCCCGCTGTGCACGAGCGAGCGCTCGATGATCTCGCCGTAGCGGGAGACGTCGTTGTTGCCGCCGGACACCAGGCACACCACCGTGGAGCCCGGCTCTACGGTGATCTCCGCCAGCGCCGTCGTGGTGAGCGCGCCCGCGGGCTCGGCGATGATGCCCTCGCTCTGGTACAGGTCGAGCATGGTCGTGCAGATCGCGCCCTCGTCGACCTGCATCATCTGGAAAGTGCCCGCGCCTCTGGGAGATTCGGTGGTGGTCAGCAGCGGCAGCGACGCGTGCGAGACCACGCGCCCGCCGAATCCGGACACCGCCGCGTACGGCACGGCGCCCACCCGGCGCACCGCGGCGCCGTCGACGAACGGATCGATCTCCGGCAGCGTGACCGGACCGCCCGCCACCAGAGCCGCGGTCATCGAGGCCGCGCCCGCGGGCTCCACGCCGAGGATGGCGGTGCGGGGGGATCGGGCGCGCAGGTAGGTGCCGATGCCCGCCAGGCAGCCGCCGCCGCCCACGGGCACGATCACCAGGTCAGGGGTGGTGGGGAGCTGTTCCAGGATCTCCGCGGCGATGGTGCCCTGACCAGCCGCGGTGCGGGTGTCGTCGAACGGCGGCACCATGGTCGCGCCGGTGCGCTCCACGTCGGCGGCGGCGGCCGCGGCGGCGGTGTCGTAGGTCTCGCCGACCGCGATGAGCTCGACGAACTCTCCGCCGTGCACCCGGATGCGGTCACGCTTCTGCTTCGGCGTCGTGGTCGGCACGTAGATGCGGCCCTTGATCCCCATCGCCTGGCAGGCGAACGCGACGCCCTGCGCGTGGTTGCCCGCGCTGGCCGCGACCACGCCGGCGGCGCGTTCCCGCTCGGTCAGCTGGACCACGAGGTTGTAGGCGCCGCGCAGCTTGTAGGAGCGGACCGCGCTGAGGTCTTCGCGCTTCAGATAGACGTTCGCCCCGGTCAGCTTGGACAGCCGCTCGCTGCGCTGCAGCGGGGTCGGATCAATGACGTCGGCAATCCGCTTGGCGGCAGCATCGATCTCGTCCGCGGTGAGGGCGGGACGAGAAGCGGTCAGTGCGTCGAGGACATCAAGCGGATCGGACACCCCGAATATGCTGCCACCCGCCGCGGCGGCGAGCTGCGGCGGGTGGCGGTGACACGCGGGCTACCTGCGCAGAAGCTACTGCGGGGTGAGAACGAAGACGGGGATCTGACGATCGGTCTTGGTCTGGTAGTTCGCGTAATCCGGCCACACCTCGACCGCGCGCTCCCACCACTGCGCCTTCTCGTCGCCGAACACCTCGCGGGCGGTGTAGTCCTTGTTGACCGTGCCGTCGCGCAGTTCGACGTGCGGTTCGGCCTTGATGTTGTGGTACCAGACGGGATGCTTCGGCGCGCCGCCCAGCGAGGCGACCACGGCGTACTCGCCGTCGTGTTCCACCCGCATCAGCGGGGTCTTGCGCAGCTTGCCGGTCTTGGCCCCTTTAGTGGTGAGCAGGATGATCGGCACACCTTGCAAGGTCGCGCCCTCGGTGCCGCCGGAGTTCTCGTACTTCTCGGCCTGTTCGCGGGCCCAGTCGGATGTACTCGGTTCGTATTCACCTGTCAGTGGCATATCTGCGGCAACGCCGCGGCGATTACTTGTGTTCCCGGCGACAAAAAGTTCGCTGGCCCGAACTTCCAATTCCGACTACCCTGAGGGGATGGCGGTCGTTCACTCCTCGGCGCGCGGCACCACGATCGACATCGCGGGTAGCGCGTGGCCGGTATACAAGCTCGACGCACTGGTCGTCGGCTTGGTGACCTGCCTCGTCCTGGCCCTGATCACCGGATCGCTGCAACTCGCGGTACTCGTCGCGGCAGCGCTCGGCGCGGCGCGGTGGCTGATCGGCATGGCGGTCGCGGGTCTCGGCGAAGGGCCCGGCGGCACGCCGTAGCGCGCCCCGCATTAACGCTTCCCCGTCGCAGGCGATGAATTCGAGTAGTCGAATACGCGGGTTTCGGTGGGATGCCGGCGGGAGGATCAGCGCATGAAACGTCTGGTTGTGTGTTGCGACGGCACGTGGAAGGCCGAGTCGAGCAGCACGGTTTCGAACATAGTCAAGATCGCGCAGACGATCCGGTTCGATGCGCCCGGACCGGCGGGGGAGACGATCCAGCAGTGGGTCACCTACGTCTCCGGCCCAGGTGCCCGCGGATTCCTCAGCGATCGCCTGATGGGCGGCGCCTTCGGACTCGGACTCGAGGCGAACCTGTCGTCCGCCTACTGGCATCTGGCCTTGAACTGGGAGAAGGGCGACGAGATCTACATCTTCGGCTTCAGCCGAGGCGCCTTCACCGCCCGCAGCCTGGCCGGCCTGATCAACCGTGTCGGAATCATGACCCCCGAAGCGATGATCGAAGGCAAGTACCCGGATGCCCTGAACATCTATCGGCAGCGACCGCCCGCGCCGACGCGGGAGAACCCCGATCCGGCCGAGCCCGAGCAGTGGCAGGAATTCCGCCGGAAGCATTGCCACCGAGCGAAGATCGATTTCCTCGGCGTGTTCGACACCGTCGGCGCGCTCGGCGTCCCTGGCATCACCTCCCTGCGGCACCGCTTCCACGACGTCAAACTCTCCCGGCACGTGCACTGCGCCCGCCAGGCGCTGGCCATCGACGAGCGGCGGCGCAACTTCGAACCGGCCGTGTGGGAGGTGCCGGTCGAACCGACGGTGAAGTACCGGCGCGGCTTCGAGCGGGTCAAGCAGGTGTGGTTCCCCGGCGTGCACAGCGACATCGGTGGCGGCTACACCGAATGCGGCCTGTCCGACATCACGCTGCAGTGGATGGTCCGCGAGGCGGAGTCGGTCGGGCTGACCTTCGACCGGGACCGGCTGGCGGCGCTGTCGAAGCGCTGCGACCACACCAACGGCGACCACATGCGGCTGCACGATTCCCTGAGCATCGGCTACCGCGTCCTGAACGTGGTTCGGACGCTGCGTAATCCGCGCAGTCACCGGTTCCACTGGGATTCCTGGCGCCGGATGTCCATGCCCACCGATCAGGGCGTGCGGTTGTCCGCGAGCGCGCAGGACGCGCTGGACTACCATCCCGCGAATCTGCGACGCTGGCGCGAAGAACTGGGCGGTGTGATCCCGGAAGCGGCTTTCGAGCAGATCCGCGGGGTGTTCTCCAAGAAACTCGAGCAGGCGGGCGCGCCCGTGCCCGAGCCGTCAGCGCACCAGCAGCGCGACCGGCAGCCTGGCGAACATCTTCTCCAGCCTGGCCCGGCCCTGGAATGTGTGGCCGGTCAGCCGGTCGGTCCAGCTGCCCGCGGGTAGGTCGAGGAACGTATCGCTCCAGCCGGTCTCGGCCAGGCTCACGCTGTGGCGGGTGGCGGCGACGATGACCTCGGGGGCCTCGCCCGCGCGGCCGCGGGCGTAGGACACCACCTTCGACGCGTGGTCGCCGGTGGCGAACAGCGGCCGGTACGTGCCGCCGACGAAGCATTCGGGACGTTCGCGGCGCAACCACAGCGCGTAGGCGACGATCCACATCTTCGCCGCGCCGGTGGTATCCAGCGCGGGCGTGCCGGTGAGCGATTGCAGCATGCCCGCACGGGCGGCGAAGTCCACCGGCCTGCGGTTGTCCGGGTCGACGAGGGAGTCCTCCCACAGCTCGCAGCCCTGGTAGACGTCCGGGATGCCCGGGCCGCACAGCTGTAAGAGCTTCTGCGACAAGGCGTCCGACCAGGCGTGCGGGGCCAGTTCGTGCACCAGGTCGCCGAGTTCGGAGCCCACCGGGCCATCGATCACCGCGTCCAGCCACGCGTGCACCGCGGCCTCGAACTCGGCGTCCGGCTCCTCCCAGGAGGTCTTGCTGTTCGCCTCCCGCATCGCCTTCTCGGCGAACGCGTGCACACGCTCACGCAGGCCGGGCACCGATGCGGCCGGTCGCCCGTCCGCTGGCCACACCCCGAACATGTTCTGCAGCAGGAACAACGCCGTCGCACCGTCCGGCGCGGGGGCGGTCTCCAGCCAGGAGTCGACGTTGCGCGCCCAGGTCTCCGCGGCCTGGGACAGCACGCCGATGCGGGCGCGCACGTCCTCGCCGCGCTTGGTGTCGTGCGTGGACAGCGTCGTCAGAGTGGCGGGCCAGCGTTGCGCGCGCTGGCTGTTGGACAGGTGGAACTCGTTGAGCGAGTGGCCGAAGCGCGCCGGGTTGCCGCCGACCTCCTGCAACGAGACCAGCCGCGCGGCCTGATAGAACATGGTGTCCTCGACCGCCTTCGCGGTCACCGCGCCGCAGACCTGGCTGAAGCGCATCGCCGCGGCCCCGTCGGCGGCCAGCGCCGCGACCAGGACCGCCAGCGGCGCGGTGAGTTCGCTGTTGCGTTTCTCCACCTCGGCGATCACCGCGCCCGTCATCCCGGACAGCGGCGCGTAGTCGGCCCGGTAGACCGGCATGAACGCCAGCACCTCGATGGTGGCGTTGGTCAGCGCCATGGTGTCGAAACTCTCGGCGTTCGCGTCCTGTTTGATCGCGGCCACCAGCCGCCGGACCTCTGGCGTCAGAATGGTTTCCGCGACCGCGCGCTTGATCCGGTGTTCGGTCTCGCCGATCCAGGCCCGGTCGCTGCCGTGCCCGGCCACCCGGCGCGAGAGTTCGGTGAGCGCGTGCTCCCCGCGCGGATCGATCAGCACGCCGCCGAAGTCGGCCAGCGCCTCGTAGCCGGTGGTGCCATCGATGGGCAGCGTCGCGTCCAGCGGCTCGCGGTTGGCCAGGATCTTCTCCACCAGCAACAGCCGGTGCGGGCCGATCAGTCTGCGCAGCCGGGTGAGGTAACCGGCGGGATCGGCCAGACCGTCCGGATGGTCGACCCGCACGCCGTCGATCAGGTCGTGCTCGCACCACGCGGCGAGCTCGCGGTGGGTGAGCTCGAAGACCTCCGGGTTCTCCTGACGGATCGCGGCCAGGCTGCTCACCGCGAAGAAACGCCGATAGGTGCACAGCCCGGCCTTCCAGCTCACCAACCGGTAGTGCTGTTTGTCGTGGATGCGCAGGGCGTTGTCGCCGTCGGTGCCGGGCGCGATCGGGAAACGCAGATCGTGCAGCGCGAGCATCGGCTCGGCGCCGGTGCGGTCCACGGTCAAGGCGGCCGGGTCGTTCTCGCTCTGCAACACCGGCAGCGCCAGCCTGCCGCCCGCGCCGTTGCCGGGGCTCCAGTCGATGTCGAAATACGGCGCGAACCGCGACTCCTGGCCGTTCCGCAGCACGTCCCACCACCAGGCGTTCTGTCGCGGATCGGCGACGCCGACGTGATTGGGCACCAGGTCGACGATCAGTCCCATGCCGCGGCTGCGCACCTCGTCGGCGAGTGCCTTGAGCCCCGTCGGCCCGCCGAGGGCGGCGGAGACCGTGGTCGGGTCGGTGACGTCGTAGCCGTGCGTCGAGCCGTGCGCCGCGGTCAGGATCGGCGACAGGTACAGGTGCGAGATGCCCAGCTGCTGAAGGTATTCCGCGATGGCGCGGGCCTCGGCGAAGGTCAATGCGTCCGGTCGCAGCTGTAGCCGGTAGGCGCTGCGGATCGTCGTCTGGCGGGCGGGCTTGCGTCGGAGGGACACCGGGTCGGTCACGTGCATCTCGGTGGGATCGGGTGCGTTCATCGGCATTCGGGTCAGGCGGCCTGGCGGAGGACGAGGAGACAGCGAGCTTCGACGGTGACGGCCGCGCCGCCGGCGTACCGGGCGTCGGTCATGCCGGTCGGGGTCGAGCAATCCAGTGCCACCGACCATTCCGCGCCGTCGCCGGTGCTCGGTAGCACGAAGTCGATAGCCGCGTCGTGGGCGTTGAAACACAACAGGAACGAGTCGTCGGTGATCCGCTCGCCCCGCGGGCCCGGCTCGGGGATCGCCTCGCCGTTGAGGTAGACCGCCAGCGACTTGCCGAATCCGCTGTCCCAGTCCGCCCCGGTCATCTCCTCGCCGGACGGGGTGAGCCAGGCGATGTCGCGGGCGTTGTCCGCCGAACGGACCGGGCCGCCCGCGAAGAAGCGGCGGCGCCGGAAGACGGGGTGCCGGGTGCGCAACGCGACCACGGCACGGGTGAACTCCAGCAGATCGGCGTTCTTCTCCCGCAGCGACCAGTCCATCCAGGCCAGCGGCGAGTCCTGGCAGTAGACGTTGTTGTTGCCGTGCTGGGTGCGGCCCATCTCGTCGCCGTGCGCCAGCATCGGCACACCCTGGCTGAGCATGAGCGTGGCCAGCAGGTTGCGGCTCTGCCGGTCGCGCAGGGCGAGGATGTCCTGGTCGTCGGTCGGGCCTTCGACACCGCAGTTCCAAGAGCGGTTCCAGCTCTCGCCGTCGCGGTTGTCCTCGCCGTTGGCCGCGTTGTGTTTCTCGTTGTAGGAGACCAGATCCCGCAGCGTGAACCCGTCGTGCGCGGTGACGAAGTTGATGCTCGCGCTCGGCCTGCGGCCGGTGGCCTCGTACAGGTCCGAGGAACCGGTGAGCCGAGAGGCGAACTCGCCCAGCGTCGCCGGTTCGCCGCGCCAGTAGTCCCGCACGGTGTCGCGGTACTTGCCGTTCCACTCCGTCCACAGGCCGGGGAAATTGCCCACCTGGTAGCCGCCCTCGCCGACGTCCCACGGTTCGGCGATGAGTTTGACCTGGCTCACCACCGGATCCTGCTGCACCAGGTCGAAGAACGTCGACAGCCGGTCCACGTCGTGCAGTTCCCGCGCCAGCGTCGCGGCCAGATCGAAGCGGAAGCCGTCGACGTGCATCTCCAGGATCCAGTAGCGCAGGGAGTCCATGATCAGCTGCAAGGTGTGCGGGTGGCGCACGTTGAGACTGTTTCCGGTGCCCGTGTAATCCATGTAGTGCGACGGATCGTCGTCGACCAAGCGGTAGTAGGCGGCATTGTCGATGCCGCGGAAGCAGATCGTGGGGCCGTTGTGGTTGCCCTCGGCGGTGTGGTTGTAGACGACGTCGAGGATCACCTCGATGCCCTCGGCGTGCAGCGCGCGCACCATCGCCTTGAACTCGGTGACCGCCGACCCGGCGCGATCCATCGTCGCGTACTCGCTGTGCGGCGCGAGGTAACCGAAGCTGTTGTAGCCCCAGTAGTTCCGCAGTCCCTGATCCAGCAGCACGCGGTCCTGCAGGAACTGGTGCACTGGCATCAGTTCGATCGCGGTGACCCCCAACCCCTTCAGATGGTCGACGACCGCCGGGTGCGCGATGCCGGAATAGGTGCCGCGCAATTCCTCGGGCACCTCGGGATGCGTCATCGTCATGCCCTTGACGTGCGCCTCGTAGATCACCGTCTCGTGGTACGGCCGGTTGGGCGGCCGGTCGGCGCCCCAGTCGAAGTACGGGTTGATCACCACGCCGGTCATGGTGTGGCCGAGCGAGTCGAGCCCGTGGGTGTAGAGCGAGGGGTGATCGTCGAAGTCGCCGTCGAAAGCCTTGCCGTACGGATCGAGCAGCAACTTGCTCGGGTCGCAGCGCAGCCCCCGGTCGGGGTCGTATGGGCCGTGCACGCGGAATCCATAGCGCTGACCAGGGTCGATTCCGGGCAGGTAGGCATGCCAGACGTACCCGTCCACCTCGTCGAGCGCGATCCGGTTCTCGGCTCCGTCGGCGTCGATCAGGCAGAGTTCGACCGCGTCGGCAACCTCGGAGAACACCGAGAAATTGGTGCCTGCGCCGTCGTAGGTGGCCCCGAGGGGATAGGCGGTGCCGGGCCAGACACCCAGAGGTGCCGCGTCACCGGGCGCTGCGTCGGGCTGAGCCATGGCAACGACAGTAGCGTCAGCCGGGCGTCCAGCGGTGCGGGTGGTTGTGGGTGACTGGATCGAACGAGGTCGGAGGCATTTTTCGCGCCATCGGGGGATGGTGCGAGCACCGAGCACGGCCCGCTGTGGCAACGCCGCGCAGTCTCGCGGCACAGCACGGGCGAACGGACCCACCGCCGCGTCGGCCTTGGCCCGAGCGGGGCGCGGTGGTCGCGAGCTCATCCGCAGCGGCGGTCGCGATGACGCGAGCCCTCGCCGGACGCGTCCGAGGTGCTGCGGCACGCGGTGCGTCGATACGGGTCACTGACAGCGACGGGCCGTGTGGTGCTCGACATAGCGGAAGCACACGCGACCTGGCGCATCGTGCGGCGGCTCGTGAGCGGGCGCGCGGCTCACTTCGCGGACGTGAGCGACCGCCGCCAGGTCTGCCCGACCAGGTCGTGCCCCCAGCTGTGGTGCGGGCTCTGGTCGACGAGCTCGAATCCCGCGCGCTGGTAGACGCGCCGCGCGGCGGTGAGCACGTCGTTGGTCCACAGCACGATCTCCCGGTAGCCCGCCGCCGTGGCGAAGCGCAGGCATTCGTCCACCAGCGCCGAGCCGACGCCGAGACCGCGGACGGTCGGCTCGACCAGGAGCAACCGCAGGCGCGCGGTGGTGTCGTCCTCGCGAACGCAGAAGACGCTGCCCACCGGGCGGCCGTCGGATTCCGCGATCCAGGCGCGCTCGCGCTGCTCGTCGCGGGAAGTCAGGTAGTCGGCCACGATGCGCACGATCAGTTCCTCGTAGGTCGCGTCCCAGCCGTATTCGTTCGCGTAGAGCTCCGCATGACGCTGGATCACCCAGCCGTAATCGCCGGAGCGCGGGGGTCGCAGCGAGAAGGCAGGTGCGTCGGCGGGCCGGTCCAAGATCTGCTGAATGGTTCGCATCGCCGTGATCAGGCGCGCGCGGGTCGCTTGCGGCTGCGCGTCGAGCAGCGCGCCCACTTCGTCGCTGGAGCGCTGATCGAGCGTCGCGAAGATCTCCCTGCCCCGGTCGGTCAGCCGGACCTCCTGGCGGCGGCCGTCGCTGCCGGAGCGGTTGCGCCGCACCAGGCCGGACTGTTCGAACCGGGCCAAAATGCGGCTGAGGTAGCCCGCGTCCAGGTCAAGCGCGTGTCGTAGCGCGACCACTTCGGTGGCGTCGGACGCGGCGAGCTCGAACAGTATCCGCGCCTCGGTGAGCGAGTAGCGGCTGTCGTGCAGTCCTTCGCGCAGCACGCCGATCACGCGCGTGTAGTGGCGGTTGAACTCGCGGACGGCGGCGATGTCGGCGGGGGCGGCGGCGGTCACGGCGGCTCCAATCTTTGACTTTGTCAAAGAATATTCCGCGGCGACGCCACTAGGTGGGGAAACTACAGAACTAGGCACGCCCTGGCGGCCCCGGCCAGCTCGGGTGCTAACTTGAACGGTGTTCAAGCCGCTCCGGGGCGACCCGGGCCGTGACGCGAGGATTCCTGTGGCACTGACCCCCGACCAGATCACCGCCCTCGACGCCGAGCACGTCTGGCATCCGTACGGCGGCTTCCCCGCGACGACCGAACCGCTGGTGGTGGCCGCCGCCGCGGGGACCAGGCTGACCCTGGCCGACGGACGCGAGCTGGTCGACGGCATGAGTTCCTGGTGGGCCGCCATCCACGGTTACCGGCACCCGGTGCTCGACGCCGCGCTGGTCGACCAGTCGCGGCGGATGAGTCATGTGATGTTCGGCGGGCTCACCCACGAGCCGGCGGCCCGGCTGGCCGAGCTGCTGGTCGAATCGACTCCGGCCGGGCTGGACAAGGTGTTCCTGTGCGACTCCGGCTCGGTGTCGGTCGAGGTCGCCGTGAAGATGTGCCTGCAGTACTGGCGTTCGCTGGGCAAGCCGGAGAAGCGGCGGCTGCTCACCTGGCGCGGCGGCTACCACGGCGACACCTTCACCCCGATGAGCGTGTGCGACCCCGAGGGCGGCATGCACTCGCTGTGGACCGACATCCTGGCGAATCAGCTGTTCGCGCCGGTGCCGCCGAGCGAGTACCACCCGGAATACACGGCGGAACTCGAGCGCATGATCGCCGCGCACGCGGGCGAACTCGCGGCGGTCATCGTGGAGCCGATCGTCCAAGGGGCGGGCGGGATGCGCTGGCATCATCCCGGCTATCTCGCCGACCTGCGCAGGTTGTGCGACGAGCACGGGGTGCTGCTCGTCTTCGACGAGATCGCGACCGGATTCGGCCGCACCGGAACGCTTTTCGCGGCCGACCTGGCCGGGGTGAGCCCGGATGTGATGTGCGTGGGCAAGGCGCTGACCGGCGGTTACCTCACCCTGGCCGCCGCGCTGTGCACTACGCGGATCGCCGAGACGATCAGCGCGGCGCACGGCGGGCTCATGCACGGCCCCACGTTCATGGGCAACCCGCTGGCCTGCGCGGTCGCCGTCGCGTCGATCGAGTTGCTGCGCTCGCGCGACTGGCGCGGCGAGGTGACCCGGATCGAAGCGGAGCTGGCTGCGGGGCTGGCCCCGGTGCGCGAGCTGCCGGGCGTGGTCGAGGCGCGTGTGCTCGGTGCGATCGGTGTGGTCGAGCTGGACCACCCGGTCGACATGCGCGCCGCGACCGACGCAGCGGTGGCGGCCGGAGTGTGGCTGCGTCCGTTCCGCAACCTCGTCTACACCATGCCGCCGTTCATCAGCACGTCCGGCGACATCGCCACGATCACCGCCGGCATGCGCGCCGCGGTCGCCGCGCAGATCGGTCGGTGACCGGTCAGGCGATCCAGGGCGGGACGATGGTGCCGTCGCTGTCCGGTGTGCCTGCCCGCGCCCCCGCGGGCGCGGTGACGATGGCGGTGAAGCCGTCGCCGGTGTGCACCTGTCGCAGCGTGTTCGGCGGGAGGATCACCGTATCCCCCTCGGTCGCGGTGAGTTCCGTGTCGTCGAGCGTGACGTGGAGCCGTCCGGCGAGGACGGTCCAGATCTGCTCGGCGTCGATGAAGTGCAGCGGTCCCGCGGTGTCGGCGGGCACCTCGACCCGCCACAACGCGAGTCCGGAGCCGCCCTGGGTGGGGGAGGCGAGCGTGGTCATGACACCGCCAGGGGTTTCGGTGCGGCGGGTGTCGGAGTGTCGGATGACGGTCATCTGGTTACCACCTCTAGAATAGACAACATGGTTGTCCATATAGTCAACGAGGTTGTCCATCATGTCAAGTGACAGGGGTGGCTATGAGCTGCCGCTGCGCATGCTGCTCGGCTTCCGGGCCGTGATCGACGAGGTGCACGCGGATCTGGCCGGGCACGGTCACGCCGAGTTGCGGCCGATGCACGGCTTCGTCTTCCAGGCGATCGGCCGCGCGGGCGGGCCGCACGGTTGCGCGGCCGCCGACCTCGGGCGCGCGCTCGGTGTCTCGAAACAGGCCGCGGGCAAGCACATCGAGGCGTTGGAGCGGCTGGGCTACCTTCGCCGCGGGCACGATCCGTCCGACGCGCGGCGCAAGGTCTACACGCTCACCGAACGCGCCGAGGACGTGCTGACCCGATCGGCGCGAACGTTCGACCGGATCCACGATCGCTGGGCGGAACTGCTCGGCGCGGATCGGCTGGCCGAACTGGAGCGCGATCTGCGTTTACTGACGCCCGGCGAGGTGTTCCGGCTGGATACGCCGAACTGGTTCACCGGTCCGTGAGCCGATCGGACGAACCAGGGCGGCCGTCGGCGAGCTCGGGACGATCGCTGTCGGACAGCATCTCCCACACCCGGAAGATGCAGTGGTAGTCGTCCGACCAGCCGCGCACCATCAGTAGATAGGTGTCACCGTCGCGGAGCACGACGCGGCGACCGCGCAGCTTGGGATGCTCCGGGGTGTAGGTGGGCAGCACGCCGGCCAGTTTCGCCAGCGCCTGTGCGCGCGTGCCGACCACTTCCGTCAGGATTCGGGGTGACCAGCGCTTGTGATCGCCCGAGCCCGTTGTTTCCTCGACGACTATCGCCCACCGCGGCATCCGGCCGTGTACCTCCCCGGTGCAGCTTGTCACCGCGGGCCGGTGACACCACCAACGATGGGCTCAACGGTACCAGCGGACCTGCGGGAGAGTGCCCTGAACGGTGTTCAAGTATGCTTCGGAGCTGTGACTACCGATCCGTTGAGCTGGTTGGACGAACGCGCTTCCGCGCGCGTGGCCGCGGGACTGCGCCGCGAGCTGCGGCCGCGCGCCCCGCAGGCGCCGTCGATCGATCTCGCCTCCAACGACTATCTCGGCCTGGTGCGCCACCCCGAGGTGATCGAAGGCGCGATCGAGGCGGTGCGCCGCTGGGGTGCGGGGTCGACCGGGTCGCGGCTGGTCACCGGCACCACCACCGAGCACGAACTGCTGGAGACCGAGTTGGCCGAATTCGTCGGCGCCGAAGCGGGACTCGTGTTCGCCTCCGGATACGCGGCCAACCTCGGCGCGGTGACCGCGCTGGCCGGGCGCGGTTCGCTGGTGATCTCCGACGCGGGCAGCCACGCCTCGCTGGTGGACGCGTGCAGGCTCTCCCGCGCCAGGGTGGAGATCGCGCCGCATCGCGACGTCGCGGCCGTGGAGCGGCTGCTGTCGGAGCGCGTCGAGGAACGTGCGCTCGTGCTCACGGATTCGGTGTTCAGCGCCGACGGCGATCTCGCGCCGTTGACCGAACTGCACCGGGTGACCAGGGCCAACGGGGCGGTGCTCGTGGTGGACGAGGCACACGGCATCGGTGTGCGCGGGGCGGGCGGGCGCGGGTTGGCGCACGAGTCGGGCCTGGCGGGGGCGCCGGATCTGGTGATCACCGCGACCCTGTCGAAATCCCTTGCCGCGCAGGGCGGTGTGGTGCTGAGCAGTGGCCGGGTGCGCGCCCACCTGATCGACGCCGCGCGCACGTTCATCTTCGACACCGGTCTCGCGCCCGCCGCCGTCGGCGCCGCGCGGGCCGCGTTGCGGGTGCTGCGCGCCCAGCCGGAGCTGGCCGAGCGGGTGCTGGCCCGCGCCGCGGACATCGCCGGGATCGCCGGTGTGCCCGCGCCGCCTTCGGCGGTGGTGTCGGTCGTGCTCGGTCCGGCGCAAGTGGCCTTCGACGCCGCGCGGGCGTGCCGAGCGCACGGGCTGGACGTGGGCTGCTTCCGTCCGCCGACGGTTCCGGAAGGCACGTCGCGACTGCGCTTGACCGCGCGGGCGAATCTCACACCGGCCGAACTCGACTCCATCGCGACGGTGCTCGGCGAAGTGCTGGCGCAGGCGCGAGAGGCGGTGCCCGCATGACCGTCCTGCTGATCACCGGAACCTCCACCGATGTCGGCAAGACCGTCGTCACCGCGGCCGTCGCCGCCGCGGCGATGGCGAACGGCCGTTCGGTGGCGGTGTGCAAGCCGGGGCAGACCGGTGTCGCGGTGGGCGAACCCGGAGACCTCGCGGAGATCCAACGGTTGTCCGGCGTCACCCGCACGCTCGAACTCGCCCGCTACCCGGACCCGCTGGCGCCCGACACCGCCGCCCGCCGGGCCGGGCTGCCGGAGCTGACACTCGCCGAGACCGCCGCCGCCGTCGATTCCCTGACCGACGCCGACCTCGTCCT
The DNA here is from genome assembly GCF_044452545.1 of Nocardia sp. NPDC051900. Classification (NCBI taxonomy): domain Bacteria; kingdom Bacillati; phylum Actinomycetota; class Actinomycetes; order Mycobacteriales; family Nocardiaceae; genus Nocardia; species Nocardia sp. NPDC051900. Next base: position 40,192 of record NZ_JBITBU010000033.1, read on the forward strand.
GGTCGAGGGCGCGGGCGGATTGCTGGTGCGCCTAGGCGATTTCACCCTGCTCGACCTCGCCCAGAAACTCGGCGCGCCCGTCCTGCTGGTCACCGCGGCCGGGCTGGGGACGCTCAACCACACCGAACTGACCACCCGCGCACTGCAATCGGCGGGTGTGCGGTGTCAGGGCCTGGTGATCGGCTCTTGGCCCGCCGAACCGGATCTCGCCGCCGAATGCAATCGCATCGACCTGCCGCGCGTCAGCGGCGTCGACCTGGTGGGTTCGGTGCCGCAAGGCGCGGGCGGCTGGGAGCGTGCGCGATTCATCGCCGCCGCCCCGGGTTGGTTCGAGCCCGCCTGGTCGCCTTTCCGCTGATCGATGGCGTTTCCGCGACGCGAGTCTCCCCGAACGTGTCGGTGACCCCGCTGAGTGCGGACGCGCGACCCGTGTGCGGTGGCATCTGCGCGCGGAAGCGGTGCGGCAGTGGATGGTGCCAGACGGCAGGACCGGACACGTGCGCGAATTCGATGCCCGGGGAGATCGGCGTGTTCCGAATCACGCTCGCTTGCGCGACGAGCCCACGGTAGCGGCAAGGCCACCGCGCACAGCATTTCGCGCGGCCCGCACGAGCACCGTGGTGCAGATCATCGAATTCACGACCTGCGATCCGTCGGTGACGGCGAGCACACTATCAGCTACCTTGCGTTATGCGGAGGCCGGCACCGACATACAGGAGGTACCCGACGGTCTGCCGAACTGAATCGTGCTCGACGACAACGAACTCGGCCGACGGAACTCGCTGGGCAAACTCGCGGCCATGGCCGAGGCGGCACGCTGAACGATAGCGGGCTCATGGCGACCGCCCGCACCCGTGCCTACAGTGGGATGGATGTCGCCGATGGACGAGAGGCACCCGTCCACCGTCTCCGACTGGGACGACGCGCGACGCCGATCTCGGCTGCGGGACACGAGCCTGGGGCACGGGTGGAAGACGTTGCGCCGCACCAGGGTGACGCTGCTTCGGGTGGCCGCACTGCTGCTGGCCGGACTCGTGGTGTTCGCGCAGTACTGGAAGTACGACGTCGCGCCGGAACAGGCGCGACTGGCGCGCACCGAGCCCGCCATCCTGCCCGTCGCCCCGCCGGTGGACCCGCAGAACTGGGACACCGTCGTGGTGGATCTGGTCGGGCTCGGCGGGCTCGACGCCAGTGACACCGCCGCCGCGCTGCCCGCTCTGCGCAGGATGGGCATGGTGTGGGCGATCCGCTACGACAATCAAGGTATCGACACCAAGGTGATCGCCGACCTCGTCGTGCGCGCCGCCGAACTGTCGGGCCTGCGCAACATCGTGCTCGTCGGCCACAGCATGGGCGGCGTGATCGCACTGGAGGTCGCCGAGCACATCCACCGGGACAGCGACCGCAGACTGGTCGGGGTGATCCTGGACTGCACGCCGGTCGACCTGAACGCGGTCCGTCCGGAGAGTCGCGGGCGCGGTGAGGACATGCTGCGGTGGATGGGCTGGCTGCCCGGTGCGCGGGAAAGCCGCATGCTCCGGCTGGCCGTGGAGACCTACGCTCGCCGGGACCGTTTCGTCGACCGGGGCGACGGGCTGCCCGGCATCCGGTTCGGCCAACTGGGCCAGGTGCTGGCGGAAGTGATGCGGGAGAAGATCGTCTCGCGCGACGCGGCGAGCAACGGTCTGATCGAATCCCAGTTCACCGCAATCGTGGCCGGTGGCGCGACGGACGACCTGCGCGCCCTCGCCCAGCCCGTGGCAGACAAGCCACGGCCCGCCATCGTCTTCATCCGGCCGCGCGACGCGAGCGCCGACCGCGTGGTCGACGTCGAGTACTCCCATCGGGTGCTGATCGAGCGGTCCGGCGGAGTGGACGGCACGCTGCTGGTGGTGCTGGCGCGAAACACCGGGCACGCGAATCCGATGCAGCGGCCCCGGGAATACAACACGGTGATCGAGCAGCAGATTCTGCCGTTCGTGCAGCGCTACCAGCAGCAGGTCCGGTCGACGACGGTGGCAGCGCCGCCCCGCTGAGGGGTTCGAACCAGGCTGAGACAAAACGTTTTCGCGCCGGTTTCGTCTTGTTCTAATTCGCCTTATGTTCCGACCAAGTACGTTCCGGTCCGGCCTCCGTGGCCGCGCGACCGCCGCATTGCTCGCCGTGGCGACCGTTGCGACCCTCGGACTCACCGGCTGCGCGAAGGACGACAAGCCGGTCGGTCCCACCGCCGAAGGACCACTGCCGACCGAGGTTCCCGCAGGCACCACCCTCGTGGTCGCCGACCAATCCGAGCGCCTGCAATCGGTGCTGCGCATCTCCGGCGAGCTCGACAAGCTTCCGTTCAAGGTGGAGTTCGCCAACTTCGTCGGCGGTCCCGCCATCCTGGAGGCGTTCCGGGCGGGCGCCGCCGACGTCGCCCAGGTCGGCGACGTCCCGCCGATCCACGCCTTGGTGGCCGGGCAGGACGTCCCGATCATCGCGTCCTACCAGACCAGCACCACCGCCCTGAAACTGGCGGTGGCGCCGGGCAAGTCGGTGACGAAGCTCGCGGACCTGAAGGGCAAGAAGATCGCCTACGCGGAGGGCACGGCACAGCAGGCCGCCGTGCTGCGCGCCATCGACAAGGCCGGGCTCACCACCTCCGACGTGCAGCTGGTCCGGCTGCAACTGGCCGAGTTCCTCGATGCCGTGCGCACCGGCCAGGTCGACGTCGCGCCGCTGATCGAGCCGAACGTCACCCGGTTCCTGCGCACGCCGGGCACCTCGCTGGTCCCCGACTCCGAGACCGTATGATCCGGCCCCTGGAAAGTGAGCCAGGGTTACGAGAGCTGAGACTCGGGCTGGATGGCGTGCCACAGCGTCTCATACTCGTCAGGGCTGAGGTG
>NZ_JBITBU010000034.1:0-23726 GCF_044452545.1 Nocardia sp. NPDC051900
GCCTGACGCCGATCGAGTTTGAGACAATAAACCAGCCCGCGCTTGCGGCCTGAAACACCACACCCGCGAGTCAACCGAACTCGGGGCAGTCCCTTTGGTGAAAACCTGTGACGGCATCGGCTACTGCCGTCCTTCGGGACTGTCGGCGATTGCTTCGATAACGCAGCGATGGAGTCGTTTTGGGGAAGAATGCAAACCGAACTCCTCAACACGAGGAAGTGGTCGACAACGCTTGAGCTGACGATCGCGATGGCCGACTGGATCGACAACTTCTACAACATCGAGCGCCGTCACTCCTACCTCGGCCACCTCAGTCCCAGCGAGTATGAGACGCTGTGGCTCGACACCCAACCAAGCCCTCAACTCTCGTAAGAGCGGACCGATCAGCGGGGGCCAGATCAGATGGACCGACCTCACGGGGTCAGGTCACTTGCGCCCGGCTTCCGGATGCGCACTACCTGTTCGTCGGCGTAGCCGAGCAGCGCGACCAGCTCTTTACGGGTGAAAGCCCGCTTGCCAGATTCGGATTCGGCTTTGTCGATGTGCTCGGCGGTGTTCCATTCGTGGAACACCTGAACCGTATGTGTGCCAAACCGCTGCTCACATACCGTCGCCCACTGGTATGCCCACCTCGTGTCTGGCCGGTTCGAGGAGGCCGGCTCAGACCGCGGTGAAACGCACCGGCAGCCGATCGATGCCGTATGTCTGAAGCGATCGGTGGTAGACCACCTCTCTGGTGATCTCGATCCGGAGGTAGCGCCTCACGAGGACGCCGAGGGTCTCCTGGAGCTGCACGCGCGCGAGGTGGATGCCAGAGCAGGTATGGCGCCCGGCTCCGAAGTTCATGTTCGGTGACACCGGTGTCCGGGTTATGTCGAACCGGTCGGGTTGCGGGAAGACTCGCTCGTCGCGGTTAGCGGCGACTACCATCGCGCTCACCCAGCTGCCGGCGGGGAGGTGAACTCCGGCGAGCTCGAGATTCTGAGAGACATAGCACGGGATGCGGGTGAAGCGAGGCCGCAGGCGCATGCACTCTTCCACCGCGCCGGGGATCAGCTCAGGACGGGTGCGCAGGATCTCCCACTGATCGGGGTGCTCCGCGAACAGCGACACCATGCTGTTCATGGTGTGCGCAATATTGTCCACCGCCGCCCACAGCGACACCTTCACCATGTCGACCATCTCGTCGGTCGTGAGCCGGCTGCCTTCCTCCTCCGCTTGGATCAGCCGAGAGATGAAGTCTTCGCCTGGTGCTTTCCGCCGCTGCTCAATCAGTGGGAAGACGAACTCCGTCAACTCCTGAAAAGCAGTTTCGATCTCGTCCCGGTTCGCCGGGTCGCGCCAGAACATCTTGAAGATCGATCGGTTGATGCGCGCGAGCGTCGCCGCCTCTTCGTCGGGGACGTTCAGGAAGCGGCAGAACACCACGCTCGGGTAATGCGCGCTGACCTCGGACGCGAACTCCACCTCGCCGTCGACGACCGACGCGTCCACCATGTTGATGAAGACGGAGCGGGCGGCGTCACGCAGCCGCTCCATCGCTGTGGTGCTGAACGCCGGCATTATCAGCTTGCGCAGCCGATGGTGATTCGCACCCTCCTGGTTGCCCAGTTGGTGGGTCATATGGTCGTACGCCAAGCCCGAAGGCAGCCCGAGCATCGCCATCTGCTTCTCAAAGTTCTGCGTAACGCGCTCGTCGCGGAACATCTCGACGCTCTCCGGGAATCCCAGGATCTCGACTCCGAAAGGAGTCCTCACCGCCCGGTACTTCCGCCGCAGCTCGCGGGTACCTCGTTCCGGGTCGCTGAGGAATTCCGGACTCATCACGTCCAAGAACGGGAGGTCTTCTATCGCGCTGGCTTCGGGCATAACAAACCCCTATGATCACACACTACTTGGCGGCCCCAAGCTGGGCGCCGCGCGAGTGTAGCATGGTATCGAGCGAATAGTGCATACCCCATTTCCGATCGTGTGAATATACGTATGCATCATATGGCGACTAATACGTAGCCGACACGTATTAAGTTATAGTTTTCTGCTTTCCTTGCATGCTTCGTGATAGCGGGCAAGATTGCGATTCACACTCTTTACTGGGAGGGTGTTTTGTGAATCCGAGAGGTCGGCCGCATGGTCCGTTGACGACAGTCCCCGGAAGGAACGGACCTCATCGGGCGAACGCGGCCACGAGGCGACAGGAACGCCGCGGAGCCGAGCTCGTGCGCTGCGGGCGCGGCGGGCGGCATGCGAGATCGCCTCGGCTGCAGGGATATTTGGTGTTCACCGCGTCGCTGGCCACGAAATATGGTTTGGAACTCGACTATCGCGGTGCGGTCGCCACCGCACCCGCTTCGAATATCGTCGACGCGTCCACGTTGGTCGGCCCGTCGACACCTACGATCCAGTCGTCGCGCCTGACCGCCACCGCGACGTACGTGATGAACGGGTTGAAGGCGGCACGCCCGGACTTCGACCTGGACAGCTACCTCACCTCCGTCGGCAAGAAATTGGTCGACGCGGCCCAGACGCTGTGCTTCACACCCCTAGCCCAGCGCGCCGAGGGCATCACCCTGAATCAGCTATTCTCCCGCCCACTTTTGGATGGCGACTTCGCCGCGACCGCACGTCCGATCATGGATGTGCCGATGACCGGATACGACCGCCCGCTGTTCATCGGCCAGAGGCACCAATGACACCGATGTGCCCGCGCCGTTGACCGCGAAGCTGGTCGCCGACCCGCAGGCCAACGGCGTCCGGCCCGAGTTCCACATCTATCCCGGCCTGGATCACAACGCGACCGTCGCGGGTTCGCTACCGGACAGCGTGCCGTTCGTCGCCCGACTGTTCAGCTGAACCTGAGCCTGCAGGCATTCTCCAGCAATCGAAATGGCGGTGGACATCTCCAGCTCAGTGCGGTGTAGCCGAGGGCGACTGCGAAGATATGCGGACCAGCTGCCGTGGCCAGTGGATGTTTGTTGTGCCGCAAGGTGGTGGCGCGACAGTCCGTCGAGCGCCACACCGCGCGCTCGACCCGCGGCCACGGCACGCTGTTCGGTTTGAGCTGGATCCACTGGCGCAGTCAGCGCAGCTGTTGCGCGAGATCACCGTGGCGGGCAAATTCGGTGAGTACTCGTTGGCCGGTGGTGCTTGGGCATGAGCCGGTTTGTTAGCGTTGCGTGACAACGCCTTTCGGTGATATCTGACGCGGCGACGAGCCAGTCGATCCCTAAGCTCGGCGAGAGGATCTTGCTCGTGATGCCGAGATGGACGGCGACGTCCGGGACACTGCGGCCAACAGCGGCAGAGGCGGTGTCGTAGTGCAATTCGCCGTCGTAGTCGTCTTGGATGATGAGTACACCCGCACGCCTGGGGAACAACGCGTTCTCCGACAGTAATTCCGTGATCACAGCCGTGGTGAATTCCCCGATCTCGGCAGCACGGTTTCGGCACCAGGTCGGTCCCCGCATGGCGAAGGCGATCTTCTCCGGCGTTCTGTGGAATCTGAAATGTCGAGGTCGTGGGGATTTTCCCTGGTTGACCGATACGATCGGCAACAGCGTGGCGGTCGCCGAAGTGCCGATCTCACGCGGCGTGGCTCCGGCCGGAGTAGGGACGTCGGCCAGTCGGTCGAGGAGCTGGTCGAGAGCTGTTTGTCCCTCATCGACCGCGGCGCGCTCGTCGTCGGTGAGCGGGACACTGGCCAGCATCCGTTGCAGGTTCTCCTTGGCTTCCAGAAGCTGCGCTCGGCTCGAGTTCTTCGGCGTGTAGAAATCACTACGGGCGCAAGCCATTCGGTGTGGACACTGTTCGAAGAACGAATAGGTGCAGTATCCGTGGCCGAGGTCGTAGTACTGCCATGGCCCGCCGGCGACGGCCTGGCCCGAGGTAACGGCGTCCCGGTCGACGAGGACTTCGATAGTGCGGACGTTGCGAGCGAAGTAGCCGGCGTCGCTGTATGCCTTGGCGAGGGTGTTCGGGGTGATCTTGGCGTAGTGCTGGGTCGATTCCGGGCTGCGATGGCCGAGCCATGCTTGCAGCTCGAACAGCGTCATCGGTTCCTTGGCGTTGTAGAGCTGTGTCGCGATGGTGGAGCGGGCGCGGTGGCTGGTGATGCGTCCGCGAACGTCGGCGGTGGGGACGCCGGCCTTGCGGCAGAGCATCGGGATGATCTTCTGGTTGATGTAGTTCTTGCTGACGCGACCGGCGCGGACGGCGAACAGGAAATGCACTCGCTCACCGGTCTTTCGGTCAAGCATCGGCGGCTGATCGGGCCGTGTGGCCTGCCATGCTTCGATGGCCTGTCCGAGCAGCGGGTCGACCGGTTTGGTGAACGCGGTCCCGGTCTTGTGGGTAGGAATGTCGAGCAGGCAGACCGTGCCGTCTCGATGATTGTCGGCATCGGCGCTGTCGGCCGAGTCGCGTTGCCAGCGTACCCATCCGACGCGCAGACGCGCGATTTCGTCACTGCGCTGACCACTGAACAGCCAGGTGAGCGTGATCGCGCGAACCATATCGACCGGGTGTGTGCAAGCACCCCGGCCGGGCAGGTCGGCAGGGTCGAGGTTGAGACCGGCCCAGAGCAGTTTGGCCCAGATGTCATCAGCGATTACTCGCGGATCCGGTCCCTGCAGAGCGGTGATGCTGCGGGGCGTGGCCAGCGCTCGTGCGGGGTCGAAACGACGCGGGATCCATTCCCAGTCCTGGCAGTCGCGGAAGAACGTTCGCGCAGCCCGCAGGTAAGCACGTTTTGTCTTGGGTAACAACGGTTTCCCGAGCCGGTTTTGCCGGGTCTTGCACCAGTGCGTGGATTGAACGTGGTCGCCGACAGTCATGCGGTCGACGGCTGCGACCCAAGCCGCGCAGGTCTGCCGTGTCCACTGGCCGGGTTCGGCGATGTCGGGGTGATCGGCGGCGAGCCATCGTCCGGTCTTGGCCAGGGTGACCCGGTAGATGCTGCGGGTGGATGGTTCCAAGGTGGAGGTGGCGTTCCAGCGCTCCACCCACTGCACCCAGGTTGCCGAAGCCGCGGTGATAGGCACTGGCCCGTCTCCGAATTTCGGCGCTTCCGGTGGATCGGTGTGCCCGAGCGCGGCCAGGGCTCGATGGATTCCGTGCAGGTGGCGGATGTGGTGGTGTTGCTGCATCGTCGGGGTCGTGCGGAGTTCGACCAGTGTCTGTGAGGACAAGTCGCTCAGGCTCGGGCTGCGGTTGAGCAGCAGGATCGAGCAGACCAGCGACGCCAGTTCGTTGGCGCGGTAACCCCATCCGGTCAAGACCTCGCGGATCGGCTCGATCGCGTTCTCGACGGTTTCCGGGCCGAACACCCGTTGAGCCAATGCTGGTCGTTCGAACGGACCGGCCAGCTCGAAGGCGGTGAATCCTGTCAGCAGGTAAGCGTCGGCCAGTAGGAATCGGCGCGCTGAGATCCCGACCTGTCCGGGATAGTTCGCGCGAAGATGCGCAGGGCTGAGCACCTCACCCCACTCACGGGCCGTCCATACCCAAAATGCCCGGTCAAGCGTGACGCAGCGATGCAATACGATCGCGGTGCCGTCTCGCGCGAATCGTTGCTGATGACGGTTGCCTCGATTCCAATGCATCACCGCCAGCGCATCCTCGAGCGGGTCCGTGAGTCGCCGGATCTGTTGCCATGCAGTCGAATTGCGGTCCCGTCCGCGCCGCAGCCCGTCGAAGCCCAGCGCGTGCAGTCCTTCGGACTCGACGGTGGAAAGCCGGCCCCGGCGGCGGTATTGGTTGATATCCAGCGGCCAAGTCCGTGCGTGATCGCTGGCCGGCCCGACGACGGCCGCCGATGATGTGACGGTCACCGGGCCGCACTCTCCTGCTCGCCGATCCGAGCCAACATCTCGACCCGCCAGCCGTGGATCTGGTCCATGCCGCGGGCGAGTTTGTCGGCCAGTTCCCGGCCGGACAGATGGATGTAGGTGAGCGTGGTCTCGGTGCTGCGATGCCCAGCGAACGTGGCGATCGCGTGCAACTCCCAGCCCGTTCGCGCCAGATTCGTCAAGCACAGATGCCGTGTCGTGTGCGTCGCGAACTGCGGAACCCCGGCAGCAATCGCGATGCGCCGCACCACCTTCGACCACGTCCACAAACTCACCGGCTGCCCGTTGTTGCGCCGCGATTCCGACAGGAACAACCGGCCGCGAGCCCGGCTGATCGTCGCCCGATGCGCCAGATACCCCTGCAACAGCGCCCGGTCGCCGCCGAATACGGCACCATCCGCTCCAGCCGGTTCTTCGTTGTCTCGGCCCGGATCCGCAGCATCCGCCGGCCCGGGTCCAGGTCATCGGTGCGCAGCGAGCACAACTCCTCGCGTCGCAACGCCGCGTCATAAGCCAACGCGAGCATCACCCGGTTGCGGGGCGGCTCCGCTGCCGCGACGGCGAGAATGTCCATCCACTGCGACTCGGTCGGGATCCACGGCAGCTTCGTCAGCCTCGGCACCAGGCCACGCTGCTGCCCGCCCGACTTCCGGCCGGGCGTATAGCGACCCCGCCCAACCGGATTCGACTCCCGAACACCCTCTTCGACCAAATAGTCGAAATACAGGCGCATCGGAACAAGTCGCTGCTGGATCGTGGCGTTCGCCAGACCGCACCCGGAATCGATCGACACCACATTGGCACCGCGGCGGCTGGCTCGACCGGTCAGCTCGCGAACAAAGACCGCGACGTCAGCCCGGTTCGCGACCACCGGATCGACACCGTGATCCTCGCAGACCCGCAAGAACTCGGCCAGCCCCCGCGCATAGGCATCGATCGTGCGCGGCGCCCGGCCGAGGTCGGTCCACACCTGCAGCCACTCAGCCGCCCGCTCGTGCCGACCGAGCACCGGCCACTTCTCCTCCAACCCCGTTGCCGCCAAGCCTGCCTCACAGACAGCCCTGCTGCGCGCGATGGACACCCACCAGGTGAACACGATCGGATTGACCGTCAGCCGCAGTCAATACCGGTACGTGCGCGGACATCCGTGCGGCCGGGTATGGCTGCAGCGCTGGGAAGCCTTCGACGGCCACGCCGACCGCATCGTGTGCATCGACGCCTTCGAACACTTCCACCAGGACAGCTATGGCGAGTTCTTCCAGTTCGCCCACCACGCCCTGCCCGCCGGGGGTGTGCTGCTGCTGCAAACCATCGTCGGCCACCATCGCGACGAGCGGTGCGCCCACGATATCGAGCACACCGGCATCGATGACGCGTTCATGCAGTTCCTCACCGGCACAATCTTCGCCGGTGGCCCGCTACTGCCCCCGACCGGCCGCGACTCCGAGGGCGTCACCGCGTACGCCAAAGACGCCGGCGTCACTGTCACCGGCATCCAGGCGATGGGACCGCACTACGCCACCACCCTGGACCACTGGGCGAATGCCCTGCGCGAACACCGCGACCGCGCTATCGAGCTCACCGGACCCGGCATCTACAACGCCTGCCTCAGCGTCTCGTAGTGCACATCGGCCAGTGGTGCGATGGCCTGCGGGGCGGCATGGGAAGATCTGTACCCATCCGGAGGCTCGAAAGCCATACGAACTGCCTCTCACGAATCTCGGGCGGGTAACGCTTCGGCATTAAGCAGACCATCGTCCTCGATGACAGGCCCCAAGCCCGACGGTTCACTGCGCCTGATAGTCGGATCTACTGTACGGAGGCGTGGCGGTCAGTTGAGGAGAACGAATCCCGCGGCGGTCGAGCGCGTGCTGCAGGTCGCTGATCGTTAGACTATTCAGCGAATCCCTAATCATTCCGGGTGTTGTCGTTGTGAGGGGCAGATCGCAGGGTACGACGATGACGCCGCACCCTGCGGCTGCCGCTGCCGCGGCTCCAGTCGGGGAATCCTCGATCGCGACGCACTGATCGGTCTGGACGCCCAGCAGTTCGGCGGCGCGGATGTATGGCTCAGGAGCAGGTTTGCCGTTGGTTACGTCGCCACCACACACCGAGGCGTCGAAATAGTGCAGCCCGATCGCATGTATGGCGATATTCGCCAAGGTGCGCGGGGTGTTGGTGACCAAGGCCGACCGCAGGCCAGCCGCGCGCGTGTTCCGCAACGCTGCCAGGGCACCTGGACGCCATGGCACCGGATAGGTATAGACCTCAACGAGTCGTTGATTGATCCATTGTTCTGCTTCGCGGAGATTGTGTCCGGTGGCCTGAATCCCGCACGCCGCCACCATGGCGTGCAACACCTCTGAGACTGTCGAGCCGACCAGACGCACGTAGTCGTCGGCGGGAGGCGCGCCAACTCGCACTGCAATATATTCGGCGACGGCGTCGAGCCACGATTTTTCCGTATCCAAGAGCGTCCCGTCGAGATCCCATAACACGGCACGTAGTACGGGCGAGGCGTTCACGCGGCGGGTATGTGTGAGCGGGGCTGGAATGCGATCGCGTTGAAGCGGTACGGTGCGTTGCCGTAGCCGTCGATCGTCTGGTCGTCGACCTCGATGTTCGTCAGACCGGCTTTTGCCAGTTCGCTATGGATCCACTCCCGTCTGTAGTACAGGTGATCGAGCCCCTGGTAGCGGCTGAGGTAGGCGGCGCGCCCGCCTGCCGCTTCGACGCGGAACCGATGAGCCGCATCAGCTTTGACGACATCCGGTATGTCGAGGATGGCCACGCCGTGGCGGGCCTTCGCGGCCATCGCCGTGATGACATGGTGGGCGTAGTCGAGTGAGGGGAAGTACAGAAAGACTCCGCAGGAGACGACGACATCGACCTGGGCTGCACTATCGAGGTCTATGGCGTCGGCCACCGCGAAGTCGCCTCGAGGAAAGGCGGCGCGGGCGATGTCGATCAGCGAAGCCGATTGGTCGATCCCGCCGACGCGGCATCCCATGATATCCAGATCGTACAGAAAGGCACCTGCCCCACAGCCGACATCGAACACGGACATGCCGGGCGCAAGATTAAGCCGTTTTGCAGTGCGTTGCACGAAGCTGGTCCAGGCAGATGGCTGCATGCCACTGAACGCGCTGTCGAGACCATCAGCTGCCATCAGCTGCGCCAGGGTCGAACCGGCCGCCGGATCCAGGTGGCGGTTATCCCAGATACGTTTCCAAGCTGCGGATCCGGTCATGTTCGGGCCGCCTTCCACTGCGGCAGCGCCGGTTCGAACGAGTCGGCCGCAACCGGCGACGAATCGGTATGGTTCGGACCGTGCGGCTCATAGAACCGGACCTCCTTTGCCCAGTCCGGACCGTACAGGCCGTCGAGATAACGGTGCGCGGCGTAACTCGGCACGCTATACAGGTCCAGCGGGCCGAACGGGCGGCGGCACAGCAGCTCGAATTCAGACGGATCGAAGTAGTCGCTGGGCCACCGGGCACGGGCGGCCTCCGTGTGGTACACGAGCTTGTTGTCGATATCGGCCATGGGAAAGATGTGCACAAATGGGTAGCGGAACGGCGCGGTGTCGAACGGGTCGTTCGATGTCGACTCGTGGCTGTCGAGTGCGAATATCTTGAGGAAGTAGCGCGAGTCCGCGATGTCAAATCCATGTCGGATCAGCAGTGGCCGCGCTCGACCCATTACGGTCTCGAGGTCGTCGGCGCGGATCGCCAGATCCACGTCGTCGTCCCAAGGAATCAGCCCGCCATGACGCAGCGAACCCAGCAGCGTCCCACCGATCATCGTGTAGCGAATGCCGAGCATCGTGAACAAGGCATCGGTGATCGCCGTCGCCCAGTAGAGTCGATCGATGACATCCTGGCGGACCCGTGGCAATTCCATGTCAACTACCCTGTCTCGGAGAGGTATTCATTCTGCAGTGGATAGGACCGCGGTCAGCGCCGCAATTACGCGGGTGTTTTCCGCTGCTGTCCGACAGGAGATGCGGATATAGCGGTGCGCGTCCGGCATCGACTTGTTCGTGCAGTCCTTGACGAGGACTCCGTGTCGGTGCAGCAATTCCTCGGTCACCTCGCGTGCGGTCCGCGTGCCGAGCAGCCGGAGCAACACGAAGTTGGCGTCCGGCTCGAGCACAGTCACCCCGGGCACGGTGCGCAGTTCCCGGTAGAACTCGGCTCGGTCGTGACGCACCCGCGCGATGCTCGCCTGGTATTGGTCGGCGAACCCGGGAAGCCTCCGCAGGAAGGCTTCGGCGAGGCCGTTGATGTTCCAGACGGGCAACTCTGCGAGCACGCGCTCGCGCAGGACGGTGTCCGCGGTCGCCAAGAATCCGAGCCGTAGTCCGCCAACGCCGTACGCCTTGCTCATGCTCTTGATCACCGTCAGATTCGGGTGAGTCGACAGCTCGTCGAGAACACTGGAGTCCGCGGAATGAAAGTCGACGAACGACTCGTCAACGATCAACCGCATGTTCTGGTCTGCGAGCAGCTTGCACGCCAACAGCAGATCTTCCCGAGGTACCGCGATCGACGTCGGATTGTTCGGCGATGTAACGACAACGGCTTTTGCCTGTGTTCGGGTAGCTTGCTCGACGCAGCGCCTGCTGTCGAACCGGAACTCCGGCGGCGCGAGTTCGATATGGTGGCCACGTGTCCGGGCAAACGCGGCTTCGTATTCGTTGAAACCCGGCACGACCAAGGCGACGTCCTCGAGTATCCGGCCGAGCGCGGTAATCAGTTCGGACGCTCCGTTAGCTACCACCAGATGCTCGGCAGGTACGCCGACTACCGCTGCCAGCAGACGCTGCAAGGCAGCGCTGCCCAGCGGATAGGCAGTCAGCGACTGCGTCAGATCGTCCGCCAGCTGCTGTATCAGTTCTCCGGGCGGAAAATACGGGTTGATCATCAAACGGTGATCCGCGATATCGAAACGCCAATATCCACCGTGCAGACCTTCTAGGAAGGGCAATCGGTCGGCACGTGCACTGAAGACGTAATCCGCCGCAATGACATCACTCACGTCGTCGACTTCGTACCATCTAATATCTGTGCAGTCGACCGCACGAACGGTGTAATTGCCCCGCCGAACCGTGAGTGCCAACACCTGCTCATAAAATTCGTTGCATCCGCCCGCCGTAACCAATTCTTCCAGCAGCGGCACAAATTCCTCTCGCAAATATTTCGCGCGCAGCACATGCACATTCACTGTCTTGCGTGCGGTCCGCGGTACATCGATCCGATCGTGAGTAGACAGGAACTCGACGATGCGCCCACTGGCGTCCACATCTGCGACGGTCCCGTTCATGCCCGGACGCAACGCGGAGACACCCGATGCCGCATCGTCAGACGCCGCGGCTAATCGGACCAGCAGATCGGAGTCGAAGACCACGTCGCCGTCCAGTACGAAAATGTCCTGATCCAAGTGGTGGCGAGCTATCCAGAGTGAGTAAGCATTGTTCGTGGAGTCGTATCGGTCTACCGGTACATAGACCACATCCATGTCTGCGAATCGGCTGCCGATCGACGTTCGGATTCTATTGGACCGGTGCCCCACTACCAACACGGTCTCCCGCACACCTGCCGATGCCAATTGCTCCAGAACTCGGTGCAAGATCGGCCGTCCACCGACCTGAGTCAAACTTTTGGGAACGCCGCCACCAATCCTGCGTCCCGAGCCAGCCGCGAGAATAATGGCCTTTTCCACCGGCTTATATCCAACGACGGGCATGCTTCTCCTCCAGTTAGTGGCCGCAATCTGAAACTGGCAATGCACAGTTCGGGACCGCTAACTGCGGCAGTGAATCAGCGAGAGACGTGATGCTGGCCCATCAGCGGATCGCCGGTGACCATCCCGCACCCATGGTGTCTGATAGGGATGCCCGAAACATCCGGATGCCTTTTCGACATTGACAAACCTACGTACGTAGCCGGGAAATCCATGATCCCGATTGTCGAATTATGGTGGAGTGCTTTCAATCGCGCCCCTGAAGTGCGACATGCCGCACGATGATAGAACGGTCCGGTCGTGAGAGTGACCGCCACGAGATCGCGCCGGAGAGCTGGGTGATGCGATGCTGCCGGCGGGGCGTGCGGGAATGGCTGTTTCCCTTGGCTGGCGGTGGCGGGTAAGCCAGACTGTCTCGAGGTCGAGCAGTCGCCTTCTGCGAGCGCTATCGGCTGCCATCCCTTGCTAGGAAGCGGGCCGTCACCGGGTGACGATCTTCCTCAGCGCCCACCCTGTAGTCCAGAAGCGACATCCACTGGGTTCTAGCTGAAGGACTGTGAGCTTGCTCGTCGGGTGTCGGGAAGACGGACCTTGACAATGTATGTAACGATCCCTACAGTGGGGGTATGGCGAAGAAACCTGATGTCGGTGTGACCGACTCGCGGGAGCAGTTGCTGGATGTGGCCGAGCGGCTGATGAGCGCGAACGGTTATGCGGGTACCGCGGTGTCGGTGATTTGCAAGGAAGCGGGGGTCGCGCCGACGTCGCTGTATTGGCATTTCGGCAGCAAGGAGGGGCTGCTGGCGGGGGTGATGGAGCGGGGGGCGGCGCGCTGGTTCGATGCCCTCCCGCGATTGACCGACACAGTCTTCGATAGCGAGTCCCGGGAGAGCGTCCTCATCGAGCAGGGTGCGGCTGCGGTCGGTGCATACCCCGTGTTCTTGCGCCTGTTCTATCTGCTGGCTTTGGAGGGCGCCGGCGACGAGGTTGCCAGTGAGTTGGTCAAACGTGTCCGAGTGCGGGCGTGTAGTTACTTCGCCGAAGCGATCGCCGGGCTGCTCGCCCCGACTGTCGGACAGCCGATCGCCGGGATCGCTGCTGCCGAGCTGGCCCGGTTCGCGGTCGCGTTCTCCGATGGCTGTTTCTTCGCAACCCAGCTCGAGTCCGATGAGGTCGACCTGCGGCGCATGTATGCCGACCTTGTGACTGCGCTGCAAGCGTTGGCACCGGCCGCGATCGATCGCGCGCGGCGTATGGCCACGGTTCCTGAGGAGGAGTAATGACTGCATTCGCCGGTATCCCGGCCGCGTACCTCGAAGGTGAGTTGGCGCCGGTCAGTACCGAATACACGGCCTGGGACCTGCCGGTGGTCGGCAGTATTCCACCCGAACTCGATGGACTGTATCTGCGTAACGGGCCGAACCCGCCGCCGGTACCGTATGCGGGCCCGTATCACTGGTTTATGCCCGACGGCATGCTGCACGGCGTGCGGATCCGCGACGGTAAGGCCCTGTGGTACCGCAACAGGTGGATACGCACCGCCACCTTGGCGGACAAGCTGGATACCCGTCCAGCACCTGGTCCCGCCGATATCGCTTTGATCCCCAACACTTCCAACACCAACGTGATCACGCACGCGGGCCGGGTGCTCACGCTGGCAGAGTGGGGGCTGCCCCACGAGGTCGACTGCGACTTGGATACGATTGGCCGCTACGATTTTGGTGGTGCCCTGGCGGCGCCGATGACTGCTCACCCCAAGATTGATCCACGCACCGGAGAGTTGTTTCTGATCAGCTTCGGGCCCGTCGAACCGTATCTGCAGTACTTCGTCGCCGACGCGGCCGGAGCGCTGGTGCGGCATGAGGTTATTGATGTCAAGGGGCCGTCGCTGATGCACGACTGGGCCATGACCGAAAACCACGTGCTATTCCTCGATCTGCCGATCGTGTTCGACGCCGCCTACGGGGCCGAAGCCGGATTCCCGTACTGCTGGGACGACAACTACGGTGCCCGGATCGGTGTCATGCCCAAGACCGGGACCAGCGCCGATGTACGGTGGTTCGACGTCGAACCGTGCATGATAGTCCACACCCTCAATGCCTACGAGAACGGCGGTGAGATCGTCCTGGAGGCCGCCCGCTACTGCGACGCGGTGCGTGACCGCTGGAGCCCGGATGTGCTGGCCATCGATGTCGGCGCCACACTGTACCGCTGGCACCTCGATACGATCACCGGCCGTGTGCGCGAAGAGGCGCTCGATGATCGTAGCTTCGAGTTTCCCCAATTGAATCCGGCGAAGCTCGGCATTGCGAACCACGTCGGCTACGGAGTCGAGACGAGCCAAGGCCAACGTTCGAGTTTCGGCGGGCTGCTCAAATGGGACCTCACCACCGGCACGTGCCAGCACCACGATGTCGGCGCAGGCCGCGTCGCCGCCGAGGCGACATTCGTCCCACACCTGAACGCCCGCGCCGAGGACGAGGGCTGGCTGCTGTCCTACATTTACGATGCCGCCCGTGACGCCAGTGATCTGGTGATCGTCGACGCCACCGATTTCACCGCCGCGCCACAGGCGGTGATCCGTCTGCCGCACCGTGTTCCGCTCGGATTCCACGGCACCTGGGTCCCGATGAGCAAAGGAGCAGCCGGATGAGCGTCTCGCGCACAGTTCTGATTACTGGTGGAACCGGCAGTCTCGGCTACCGGACTGCCGAGGCCATCCTCGCTGCCGACTCGAGCTGGCAGGTTGTCATCACCGGCCGCGGTCAGGACCGGGTTCACGCGGCTACCCGCAGCCTGGGCGACCGGGCTGTAGGCGTTCCGCTGGATTTAGCCTCCCTCGACAGAGTTCGCCACTTCGCGCGCGAGTTCGGTGAACACCAACTGCCGCCACTGCATGCGATCATCTGCAATGCCGGTGTTCAGATCGTCTCCGGCACGGTTTTGACCGTTGACGGGATCGAGCAGACCTTCGCGGTCAACCATCTCGCACACTTTCTTCTGGTCCGCGAACTGCTGCCCAAGCTGCGGACACCAGGTCGGATTATCTTCGTCGCGAGCGACACCCACGATCCCACCAAGCCGACCGGCATGCCTGCCCCGTCCTACAGCACAGCCTGGGATCTGGCCCATCCCGACGTCGCCGACAACGCTTCAAGGCCTGGATCGATCGGCCGCCGTCGTTACACCACATCCAAACTGTGCAACGTGCTGACTACCTACGAGCTGGCCCGGCAGCTCGATTCCGGCACCGTGCCGCCGAAGATCACCGTCAACGCGTTCGACCCCGGCCTGATGCCCGGCACCGGACTCGGCCGCGACTACCACGGAATACAAGGTTTGGCCTGGCGCTATCTACTCCCGGCCCTGACCGCTGTGCCAGGCATCAACGTCCATACCTCCCGCCGCTCCGGACAGGCCCTGGCTCGGTTGGTCCTCAGCCCTGATCTGGCCACCGTCACCGGGAAATATTTTTCCGGCTACCGTCAGATTCGGTCGTCCGCTGACTCCTACGATCTGGACAAGGCCGAGGATCTTTGGACAACCAGCATTAAACTCACCGAGACACCTCACCTATGATTTGAACGGGGAGCCCCACGTGGTGTTCGGTAAGCCGTTCGGTTCACGGAACACCACACTCGCAGGACTGAGGCCTTGGCCAGGGTGTCTTGCAGAGGTATTCCGCGAACTGGTCCGAATCGCGCGACTGCTCGTCCTCACAGTGCTGCCCGATCGGATTCTCGTCGACAAGGGGTTTTCCGGCACCACCAACCGCACCGGCCTGAACAGTGCTTCCACCCCGGCACCATCGATCGCGGCCAGATCGTTGCCGTGGCCGGTGCGAGGTGGGCGATCGAGGAATGCTTCCAAGCCGCCAAAAGCCAATGTGGCCTCGACCACTACCAAGTCCGCAAATACGACGCCTAGTACCGGCACATCACCCTGGCCATGCTCGCCGACGCCTTCCATGCCGTCACCGACCCAAAAGCCCACGCGGGCTGGGCCCAATCACAGTCGCCGAAGTCCGCCGTCTCTGGCGATAGCGCTCCACCTCACCCACGCCCTCGCCGCTTCCCGCTGGCGCCGACACCATCAACACCGCGCCCGACGAACCCGCTACCAACGGACCCGATTACCAAAGTAACGAAGTACAACTGTCGTGCTAGCCGACGCGCAGTCGTTCGTCCGCGGCCTGCGCCGCGACTACGACGTGGTCACGGCGCAGGCCTAAGCCTGTCCTGAAACAGCGGCGCTGTCGAAGGCCACATCAACCGGACTCGCTACGTCTGCTGATTCGGTCGCCCAGTGCCGCCATGGTCAGAAGGAACTCTGCCGCCACGGCACCGGGCCACCACGTCCAGCGCGGACCGGGATTCATAACTGGTGGTCTTTGGCTCGTGCGGTCTTTATAGCCTTGCTGAGGAAAGGTCGGGCAAGCGCCTCGGGGGCCCCAGCCCACGCAGACATGAATCGAGTAAGAGGGTCTATTGCAATGTGGGCTTTGCGGCGTTCGAGACCGCTCAGCAGCGCATTCGCGACGACATCGGGCTCGACTGGAGCGATAGCGCCGGCCACCGCAGTGGTCTCAGGTGGCCGACGAAGCCTTTCGGACTCGAATCCGGGAGTCTTGGTGTCCGGCGGGTAGAGAACGGATATGTCGACTCCGGTGCCCTGCAGTTCATACCTCAAAGTCTGTGCGTAAGCGCGCACTGCAGCCTTCGTCGGGCAGTACCCCGATAACCCGACCACTCCTAGCAGGCCCGCAGTAGAACTCGTGAGAACAATTCGCCCCGCACCCCTGGCAACCATCGCGGGTAAAACCGCTCCGACAGCATTTACTGCACCCATGTAATTCACTGACATCTGTTGCGCGATGTCATCTATGGTGAGCTGATCAGGTCGTCCTGGAATCACAATTCCTGCGCAGCAGAATATGACGTCGCATGCGCCCACTGCATCCTCCAGTTCGTGGATGGCCTCGAACAGCGCGGCGGCGTCAACGACGTCTACACTTGCCCAGTGTGCACCGGTCCTCCGGGAGGTTTCGATTAGAGCGGCTCTTCTCCGCGCCAAGATAGAAACTCTGGCACCGGCTTCGCTGAATGCAGCCGCCGCTGCGGCGCCGATCCCCAGTGAGCCGCCCGTTATGATGACATGTTGCCCCTGCCAACATGTTGCACCTCTAAGTTTTTTCCTATGAAGTGGCATCGGCATCTGCCCGAGTTTCTGAGAACTGCGGTGAATCAGACAAGTAAATCCCCTCTGAAGCTATTTTTTGATTCATAGCATCACCAGGCCCCGTTTATCCTGGCGGGCCGCACTCGATGGATTACGACTCGCTTACCACCTAATGCATGGCTTCCCGTGACTACCTCCGAAAGCCGGTCGATCTCGCGAGTCCTGCCCGATCCATATTGTCGGCGAGCGAGCACAGGATCGCATCCGTGAAGTCGGTGAACAACGTACGTACTGGTGTTGATTAAGGTGAGATCCAGTCGTTTCCGGCTACTCCAATTTCATGGCGAGCAGCTCTGTGGGGGCTGCTCGAAGTAGCCTGTTTCCAATCAATGAGAACGCACGATATTAGAGTCCTTGTTGGCCCTGGTCGGGGCTGGACGGGAGATTGAGGGACGTGGCCGGATGTAAGCGGCATTCCGCGGAGGACATCGGGGGAGAAGCTGCGCCGTGCCGACGAGTTCGCCGCCGCGGGGCAGACCGGTGAGCAGATCGCGGTTGAGCTGAGGATGTCGGCGGCGACGTCGTACAACTGGCGTCGCCAGTACGGCGGTGTGGACACCGATGCCGCGAAGGAGGTCGAGGAGCTGCGGGGGAGCGGACACCAGGTTGAAGCGGCTGCTGGTGGACGCGGAGTTGGAGAAAGACGCGTTGTGGGACATCGCTCGGGGAAAGGTTTAGGCCCGGCCGGCAAGCGGCGGGCTGTTGACATGCTCAATCAGGTAATGGGCGTGTCTGAATCGCCATGTTCTCACGAAACTCGCCCAGCCAAGCTTTGAAAGTTTTACCGGTGCGTCGAGGCAGATTCAGGGAAACGAGCCCGGGTTCTCGTTCATTTCTGACCCAAGTGTTCCATATAGATCGTCCCTGACATGCGCTCATTCTCGATCGAACACACCGGAATCGATCAACAGGCGTTAGCGAGATAGACCCGCTACCCCTGGGCAAACTGGGCTTCGTGTACCAGGTGACACGATCGTGACCGCCCGTCTGCAGTGGGTTCAGGTGACTGACGGACTTTCAGTGGGAACTCACTGTGTTTCGATGTGCGGCAAGGGGAATCGCCGCTAGTTCCGGAGAATTCTAGCGGTTGCCGGTACGGCTCGGTGGGCTGGTGGATGAATCATCGCCGCGCAGGTGCTCGGTGACGCCCGCGTAGCGGGCGGCGGTGTTGTGGGTTATGCCGAAACCAGAGTCAGGTGCAGCGGGTCGGGGTCGGCGGTGAGGGCTCGTGGAGGATGCGGTCGACGGTGCAGCCGCTCAGCTGCATGCGCAGGCTCACGCACACACTACGTTGACGGGACGTGCATCGTGTGACCCGCGGTGGTTCCGGTCGAGTTTTGATCGGGTTCGTCATGCCGCCGAGGACGGCGAGATGTGTGACTGCCGAGCGCGTACGTTGATCGGGAGGCCGTCGGCGGGTGTGGGGCCGGTGCCCCAGGTGAGCGGTACCTGGTAGTCGGCGGGAACGCCCCACTCGTAGCGCAGTAGCATCCGGTGCATGATCGACTTCACGGTCATGCCTCCGAAGTGCATGCCGATGCATTTGTGTGCGCCGCCGCCGAACGGCGACCAGGCGTAGCGGTGCACTCGGTCCTCACGGCGGTGTTCGGCGAAGCGTTCGGGGTCGAACTGGTCCGGGCGGGGCCACCACTGGGCCAGCCGCATGGAGGGATAGGCGGCGATGAGGATGTCGGTGTCGGCTGGCACGTAGCGGCCTAGGATTTCGGTGTCCGCGAGCGTGCGGCGCATCATCACTCCCGCGGGCGCGTACATGCGTAGCGTCTCCTTGAACGCCAGGTCCAGCGAGGGCAGCCGGTCCAGGTCTTCGTAATCGAGGTGCTCCTTGCCCAGCGCGATCGCCTCTGTGCGCAGCCGTTCCTGCCAGTGTGGGTTCTTGCCGAGTAGGTAGGTGAGCATGGACAGGGTGATGGCGCTGGTGTCGTGGGCCGCCATGAGGACGAAGATCATGTGGTTGACGACATCATCGTCGGTGAAGGTTTCGCCAGTGTCGCTGGTGGCGTGGCACAGCAC
Source organism: Nocardia sp. NPDC051900 (assembly GCF_044452545.1). Classification (NCBI taxonomy): domain Bacteria; kingdom Bacillati; phylum Actinomycetota; class Actinomycetes; order Mycobacteriales; family Nocardiaceae; genus Nocardia; species Nocardia sp. NPDC051900. The sequence continues at coordinate 18,858 of NZ_JBITBU010000034.1, forward strand.
GCTGAACAGATCGGAGCCCTCGCCCGCTCGTTTGGCCGGCAGCTGGGCGCGGAAGTATTGCTCCAAGAGTTTTCGGCCGTGCAGCCCGCGCGACCAGGTTCCCCCTGGCACCGATGTCCGGATAAGCGACTTTCCACCGGCCACGGTGTGCTCGAACGCGTGCTCCAACCGCTGAGCGTCCGGCCCGAGTTGCGCGCCGACGAAGACCTCGGTCGCGAGATTCAGTAACATTTGTTTCACGTTGTCGTACAAGAGGAATCCGGGCTTCGGACGCCAGGACTCGAGTTCCCGTTCGATGCCCGGCCGCATCAGGTCGAGGTAGCTGATCAGGCGGGGCCGTGTGAACGCCTGCTGCATGATGCGCCGGTGGTGCAGGTGCTCTTCGAAGTCCAGCAGCATGATGCCGCGCCGGAAGAACGGCCCGATCCAATACTCCCAGCCCTTCTCGCTGGAGAAGACCTTGTCCTTGTTGCTCCAGACCACCTCCAGCGCGGCCGGTCCGAGCACAGTGACCGCGCGGCGGCCGAAGATGTTCGTCCACGACACCTCGCCGTACTTGTCTAAGGCGTTGCGCGCCCCCACGAGCGGGTCTATTAAGAGGCGCAGTGAGTGTCCGACCAACGGCGCCCCCGGATCTCCGAGCACCGGTAGCAGGTTGCTCCCGACCGGAGGTTCGGCGAGCACTGTCGCCCGGGCAGGATAGCGATCCGCTAGGTCGGCGGTGTACTCCTCGAGTCTGCGACGGATTCCTGCGTTCATGTGGTGTCCTTTTGCTGCGGTCCCGCCATCGGGGACGGTCCAGTATGCCTGACAGCTTCATCAATCCGCTATCTGCGATCAGCGTTTATCGCTTTCGACACAACCTGGATTGATCGACGGGCCTCGTCCGGTATCTATGGCGCGTCTCTCCAAATGCCAGCGCCATCCCATCGGCAGTTGAAGATTCCGTGCCCGAAGCGCACTGAGGAATTCTGCGTATCCCTCACGGGCCTCGCCGAGGTGAAACCACGCCTGGTGCCAGATTTCGGTATCGGCCGAATGAACCACAGTCCACCACGCTTGGGCGTATGACCTTGCCACGTGGCTGATCACCTCGCCGAGCGAATGTGTGTGTTTGCGCGCGCTCTTCATCCGCGGGATGTTTTGTGCTGCCCACTCGTCGATCTCGCTCACAACTCTATCGATTTCTGAGCGCAGTTGCTCGCCGTCGAAGCGCTTCGGCTGAAATTTCTGATCGATCCGAGAGGGAATCAATTCTGCATAAAGATCGCCGAGCTCTCTTGCCCATTCGGCGAGTGGTAAGGCGATCACGCTGCGCCCCGCAATTGCCTGAAGCAGATCCGAAGGTTCCAAGAGAGAGGCCATCATAGTCGATGATGTCTCGTCGCAGAAATGCGTGGAAGGTGGGTCATTTCCATCTGGATGCATGGCTTACCGCCGAACCGGCAAGTCGTTCTGACGGGTCTCTTTGTCTTTCTCCATCGATACGCCGAAGATCCAGACGTCTGGAGGCTGTGGGTTGATCCATTGATTCGTGACGGCCACGGTCGACCCCTCCTCGCTCGATAGACCATTCGGCCTGATTCCCTTGTTCGGCCGACTTTAGGGACAATCTGGACCGATGGCAATTAGCGGTTTCAAAGGGAAGGTATAATGAAATAGTTATGATTCCGATGGATTGTTGGTCATGCGGCAACTCGAAGGGCTGGGCCGATCTTATGGCGCGAAGGTAAAGATGCCTTCGTCACGGAGGCGTTGACGACGCTGCCACCCTAAGGGGAGGTCGCTTGTGCGTGTGGATCTGCGGCTCGCTGTTGGTGCGACCGTCGACTCCGTTGAGATCGATCTGCGCGCCGGGCAGGCCAGCCGGCTGGTAGCGGCTAGGGCCGAATTCCTAAGCCTCAACGTCCGGCCGATCTCGCCACGCATGCTCGGTTAGGCTCGATCGGGGCGCGCCGGTGTATCAGGAGCTGTTGGCCAGCCAGTCAGTGACGTGTTCGACGGGCTGGCGGTCGGCGTCGATCCAGTGCACTCTGGGGTCCCGGCGGAACCAGGATCGCTGTCTGCGTACGTAGCGACGTGTAGCGATGGACATTCGGTGTTGCGCTTCCGCGAGGTCGTAATCGCCGTCCAGATGTGCCAGTACTTGTGCGTATCCGATGGCGCGGCGTGCGGTGATGCCGTCACGCAAACCCGCCTCGGCCAGCCCAACGACTTCCTCGACGAAGCCCTGGGCGAACATCTGCGCGGTGCGGGCGGTGATGCGTGCGTCCAACGTGTCGGTTGCCCGGTCGACTCCGATTATCGCTGTGTTCCAGCGGGCTTCGCCCGCCCTCGGTACCGAGGCGGCAAACGGCCTCCCAGTGATCTCCACCACCTCGAGCGCGCGGACCGTGCGCCGGGTGTCGGTCGGTGGAATGATGCTGGCCGCTGCAGGGTCGGCCGTGCGCAGCGCCGCATGTAGCGCCGCGCGTCCACCGAGAGTCAACACCCTTTCCCATCGCTCCCGTACCAGTGGGTCGGTGGTCGGGAGTCGCCACTGATCAAGCAACGCTTGGATATACATCATCGAGCCGCCGACAATGACCGGCACCGCGCCGCGCGCCATGATTGCCTCGACGGCGGCTCCGGCCTCGTACTGATACTGGGCGACTGTCGAGGTCTGCGTGACATCGAGCACGTCGAGTTGGTGATGCGCGATGCCGCGCCGTTGCGACAGAGGCACTTTGGCTGTGCCGATGTCCATTCCCCAGAATCGCTGCATCGTGTCGGCGTTGACGATTTCGCCGCCGAGTCGCATCGCTAGTTCCAAGCCTAGATCGGATTTGCCTGACGCGGTCGGGCCGACGACGGCGATCGGCCGGATCGGTCGGCTCATGACTGTGGTGCCGCTGCGAAACCGGTACCGTCAGAGTTTCCGTGGTAGGCGGTCACGGTTGGTGCGTTCTCAGTGCTATCTGGTGCGAGGTGGGTGAATGCGGTGCCGATGTCGGTGGTGACAACGAGTCGATCTAGTGCCGAACGCCGGACTAGTCCTTGGGCGTGCAGAGTGGTGAGCCACTCGAGCAGCCCGCAGTAATGGCCCGCAGGGTCGAGGAGGACTATGGGTTTATGGTGAACGCCGAGGTAGCCTGACACCCAGGTTTCGACTAGTTCCTCGAGTGTTCCGATACCGCCGGGCAGGGTGAGGAAGGCGTCAGCGCGTTCGATCATGATGCGTTTGCGTTCGGCGAGGGTGTCGGTCACGATCAGCTCGTCCGCATCGAGGTCGGCAAGCTCTCGTTGTGCGAACATCACCGGGATGACGCCCGTGGTGTGAGCACCGGCGGCCCTCGCCGCACGCGCCACGGCGCCCATCATGGCGATGGTGCCACCGCCGGAGATCAGCCGCCATCCGCGTCTGCCGATTTGGGTGCCGACCGCGGCGGCTAGACGCAGGCAATCGGGATCGTCACCGCCAGAGGCACAGTAGACACATATGGTTACGCTCACCGGGCGAACCTCTCGGAGATAGACATCGGATCGTGGGACGATGCGGCGATGAAGAAGGGGCGTTCGTTGGGTTGGCCGATGCTTAGGAGGCCAAGTCCGCCGCCGACGGGTGACGGGATGGCGGTGATGCCGTATTTTGGGAAGTCCTCGGCTGAGGTGCTGCGCCGCGACGGTGGTAACGCGAACCGTGACGATATCGCCGACGCGCATGAATCTTTCTTCGGTGGGCTGGAAGTGGGCCAGTCGCCCGTTGCGGGTGCTCATCCAAGCGGTGGTCGCGTTCCCTCGCCCGGGTGTCGAAGGCATTCCTCCTCCTTGCCGATCGGCGAATAGTTGGCTTCTAGCGGTAGCCGTTCTGGCTGAGGAACCGCACCGCATCGACGGGAGGATGTCGAGCGTGCAAGCGTTGTGCTGTTGACCAAGATCGGCCCCACGCGGCGCAAGACTGTCGTATAGCCGACAGAGCGGCCGGGAACGCCTTGAGCGAACCGGCGATCTCGACTTGGGCGTCGTCGTTTTGTCGGCCGTGTGCCAGCAAAACCTCTTGCGAGGCGATGTTGGGCGCGCCGAACTCGACGTCCGACTGGGGTCCACGTCGTCTGCGGCCAAGCCGAGTGTCGCGGAGATCACCGTTACCGAAACGGGCATTGCACTCTCAGCGATCACGTCGAAACATGCCCCCTCGCCGAGCACGTGGACCAGCCGAGCCGCGGCCAGCACCGCGACAACTCGATAGGACGCCGCCTCAATGGACACGGCCACGGCCAGTGGATGCAGACGCCCATGATTGCGGGCCGGTCCAGCCACAGCAACAACCAACCTGCGGCCTTCGACATATGCGGCTGCGGCGGAGCGCGGCGGGGTTCGCAAGCTCCCAGTTGCATTGAAGGCGGCCTTATCTGAGAGATGAAAGGATGTATTGACGCCGCCACGGATATCAATATCCGACACCACGGACTGCGCAGCGAGACCCCCAGCGTGCCGCATAACTGCTGTGGCAACGGACGTACGCTCATACGACTCGGCCAGCACATCTTCATCGTCCGGAGGGAAACGCGGCAGACTCCGGACCGCTCGCGAGCGGGTCATACAACACAACCAATCCAACCGGGCAACGCGACCGCCATCACGCCCCCGTAACGACCTAAACGAATATTCCCCTGTAGATACTCCAAGCAGGGCTTTCGCATTCTCCTTTTCAGGGAGAGCGAAAACCCTGCAACTGTGATCCACAGTCTCCAGTTTGGAGTGGGTCTGAGCTTCCTTTTGAGGGAGGTTCAGGTGGGTCTGAGCTTCCTTTTGAGGGAGGTTCAGGTGGGTCTGAGCTTCCTTTTGAGGGAGGTTCAGGTGGGTCTGAGCTTCCTTTTGAGGGAGGTT
>NZ_JBITBU010000034.1:23825-40410 GCF_044452545.1 Nocardia sp. NPDC051900
TCAGGTGGGTCTGAGCCTCCTTTTGAGGGAGGTTCAGTACAATCCGGCTCCGATCCCTCCGGGGATCTCTCCGTTTCGGGGAGGTGAGCTGATGTAAAGACGCTAACCTATTATTCGCTCCTCCGCAACACCCAAATCGACACACTTCTAAGCGGCCTACTGTCGGTCGCAAGAATCTAATCGTCGGACCTTTGCGCATTATCGGTGCGGGGCTGTGGAGCGCATCCGTGAATATGCTGATAATACGTACGCAGTGACGGTCGCGCGACAGAGCGGTCTTGCGAAGGCTGGCCATGTCGTCAGTCTTCTGATAATCAGTGCAACCGACGCTGCGCGTGAGTTGGAACCTCGAAGCGAGCAACTCGCAGACTGTGCGTATAAAAATCTGGAATTCGCCTAGAAATCGCTGCTTATCATTCGTGATGCTGGAGGGCGAACCCCAATCCTTTGCCGTCACGGCGGCGCTCGGCAGTCAGCTCCCAGTCCTGCTCGTCGAGATGGAAGAACCGCTTCAGCTCGGCCCGCGTCAACACCCCGAAATGGCCGTACCCCGGCACCACGCCCTCTTGACGCACAGTCGCCCACGAAACCATGAGCGCCACGCGACATTCAGCAACCGCCATGATCAGCAGAATCGGGGTCCGCTGAACTGGCTTGGCGCGACTTTGCGCGCCCCTGGACCCCGCGTGCCCACCCGCGCGGATTCGAACGGCGTGACCCGATCGAGGGGTTCTCCGCGAAGTTGGCCGACATGTAGAAGACGCGGTTGAGACCGCGGTGGTAGCGGCGAGGCCGGTGCAGATTTCCACGGATACGGCCGGAATCCCAGGGAGCGGGCGCCGAACCAGCAAGCGCGGCCAAGCGGTCCGGGGTGGCGAAGGATGACATGTCGCCGCCGGTGACCGCGAGGAATTCCGCGCCGAGCAAGTGGCCGAACCCCGGCAGGCTGGTGATCACCTCGGCGAGCCCATGCTGATCGAACCGGCTCTCGATGAGCCTGTCGGTCTTCTTGATCTGGTCGTTGAGGGCCATCACCTCCCGAGCTAGCTCGGCGATCACAGTGGCGGTGAGCGCCTCGCCCGGCAGGCTGACGTGCTGCTGGTGTGCGGCGGCGACAGCCGACGCGGCGATCGTGTCGTGGTTGCGGACTTTCCTTGTGCGCAAGCAGCGTTCGAGTCGCCGATCCGGCGTAGCGCGGCCGGGGTCTGGTAGCCGGTCAGCAGCGTCAGTTGCCCTGTGCGCGTCAGGTCCGCGAGAACACGATCGAGCGCGGGAAAGACTCCCAGCAGCAGACCTCGCAGGCGATTGATGACACGGGTGCGGTCAGCGACCAGGTCCTTGCGTCGAGCGGTCAGCAGTTTCAATTCCACGGTGACCTCGTCACCGGGACACAGCGGGCGCAGATCGCGACGCATCCGCGCTTGGTCGGCGATGATCGCGGCGTCTCGCGAGTCGGTCTTGCCTTCTCCGCAATAACCGCCGGCCGCGCGGTTGAGAGTGCGGCCGGGCAGGTAGAGCAACCGCTGGTCGTGGGCCAGGAGCAGGCTGATCAGCAACGCCTCACCGCCGTCGGGTACGTCCACCGCCCAGGTGACCTGGTCACCGAGACGGGCGACATCGTGCATCAGACTCGAGAGCTCGGCCTCGTCGTTGGAGACCCGCCGCGACAACAGTCGCTTTCCGTCGGAGCCGATGACCACGCAATGGTGATGATTCTTTCCGACATCGACGCCAGCCCAGATCTGGGCCATGAACACCTTCGGTCGCTCGATACACATTCGCCCTACGGACGACCACGCCGGCGTTGTCCTACACAGCGATTCGCTCGCACATCCCAATTGGCGGCCGGGGTCGTCGCGGGAAACCGGGCGGCCAAGTCTCCTGAGCCATGTTCGGCGACTCGTGAAAGCCACACCCGATTCCCCAGGGCCTGCAGAACCTTACGACTGGCTTGCTCGACCCGGAACTGAAGGTAGGACCTCATGGCCAGCGTAGTGGCAGCGGGGCGCGGACTTTGGCCGACGCCCAGTGGGCTCGGCTGGGAAGACGAACCAGCCTTCGACCGCGGGGAAGGAAACGGCAAAGAAAGCGGGTCGGTTCAGTCACGGCTTGAGTCGACCCGAGGGGTTCCGGTGACCCGAAGACCTGCCATCGCCGCTGGTCAAGCCTCTGTCGTTGACCTGCCAATATGATCAGGGCGGTCCGGCCTGAGCTACGCCGAGAGGTTGATCGAGATTTCCATGTTCTCGCCGGTTCAGCGATGTGTGGTGAGCGTTCGGGGCGGTACTGCTGTGGAATGGGTGCGGTAGAACTCGAGGTGGGCTCGGGCTGTTCGGTCCCAGCTGAACAGGGCGGCGAGGGCTTTGCCGTGCTCGGTGCGGCACGGGTCGGGAACCAGCGCTCGCGTGAGTTCTGCGGCCAGCTCGGCGGGAGTGGCCGCGTAGCTGATGGCCTCGCCGAATACCTCGCGCAGCACCGGGAGATCGCGTGCGACGACTGGGACTCCGGCGGCTAGGGCTTCCATGGCGGCGAGCCCGAATCCCTCTTTGGTGGAGAAGAACGGGAGGAGGGTCGATGCCGCCACGAGTGCGGGGAGTTCGGGGTGTGGGACGGTGCCGAGGATGGTGGGGCGGATGTCGAGTTCGGTTGCGCGAGCATTGAACTGGGTCCGGTAGTCGCGGTAGTCGAAGAGTGTTTCGCCGCCTGCGAAGACGAGGTGCAGGTCTGGATGATCGTGACGTAGCAGGGCGAACGCCTCGAGCAGGTCGATGCTGCCTTTGCGGGGTTCGATGCCGCCGACGGCCACGATGTACCGGCCGAGTCGGCGTCGCCAGGCGGCGCGGGCATCCGTGGCGTCGGGAGAGTCATCTGCGGCGGCCGCGAAGCGGTCGTATTCGACGCCATTGGGAATCACGGTGGGGCGCAACCCCCAACCGGCCTGAACTTCGGCCGCGACGGCGGCCGACACGCAGATGTGTGCGTAAGGCTCGACGATGGCGCGTTCATGGCAGCGGGCGAGTTCGGGGGTGGTGAAGTTGTCGAGGTGGTGGATGGTGCGGATGCGGCAGTCGACGGCGTTGGCGCTGATGCAGTCCTGTGCGTGCACGATGTCGTAGTCATCGGGAGTGAACGCCTGCCGCAGTACGTCTATGGAGCGCATGATTCGCGTCCCGACCTGTTCGCCGTCGGCACTGGTGAATGGAACGACGCGAATTGTCACGGAGGAATCCACGGGGCGGAAGAAGGCCGCGTCCCCGCCACGTCCGAGCGTCCATACGGTGACATCCGCGCCGAGCCGGGCGAGCGACTCGGCGAGATTGAGCGTATGCACGACCCCTCCACGGGGTTTGGTGGAGTACGTGAGAAGTGCGATCCGCATCAGTAGCCGCTCTTTTCGGTCATCAAGTTGTGGTAGGCGTCGACACGGCGTTCGTCCAGGTGCCGCAGGACGCGCCGGGCTCGCTCGACCTCGGCATCGATGTCGAGGTCCGCCACCGCGAGGCCGCCCTTGGACCAGGTTTTGGCGAGGACGTCACCGCCGGGGCCGACCACCTTGGCTTGGCCGAGGAAACGCAGGTTGCCGGTGATTCCGGTTTGATTGGACGATGCGAGAACAACCTGGTTCTCGGCGGCGCGAGCCTGGTCGTACAGGTCGAAGAGGCGGGATTGCCGATCGTTGGGCATCCGGGAGGCGCGATCGGTGACGCTGGCGGGCCAGGCCGACAGCGCCGCGATGGTGCGGGCACCGTCGAGAGCGAGAGCTCGCGCGGACTCCGGGAACGTCTTGTCGTAGTCGATGAGCATCCCGATCCGGCCGACCGGGGTATCAAAAGCCGCGAAGCGATCTCCGGCCGCATACGCGAGGTGTTCGCCGGCCGGCTGGTGTACTTTGCGGTGGCGGCCGAGCACCCCGTCGCCGGTGAGGCATACTGCGGCGTTGTAGCGGACACCGTCTGCACGTTCGGCATAGCCGACGCAGATCGTCATATCCCCGGCCAACCGGCACAACAGCCGGAACTCGGGTCCATCCGGGTCGATGGCCTCAGGCCCGGCGGCCGGATCCGGGTTGCGGAGGTCTCCGATGTAGCCGCCGAGGCTCGCATCGGGTAGCACGAGCAGGTCGACGCCGTCCTGGGTGAGCCGGTCGATGATACCGGCGATCTTGTCCAGAGCGCGGGCGATATCTGCGCCGAAATGCGCTGCGACAGCCGCTATTCGGGTGACGGTCATTGGTCCGCCTCAGGCCGCCGCAGTGGTGCGGGCGGTGGCGGTGATCTGCCCGGCGAGGTGCTCGGCGTCGCGGGCGATGGCGGCGAAGCGGCCCGAGCCCCAGGTGTGCAGCCAGGGCAGCCCGAGAAAGTACAGCCCGGGCGTGGTCGTGACGCCGCGGTTGTGGCACGGGTGACCCTCACCGTCGAAGACGCCGACGCGCAGCCACCGGTAGTCGGTGCGGAACCCGACCGACCACACTACCGACGTGATATTGCTCGCCGACAGATCGAGTTCGGTGATCTCGCGCTGCGGACGCCACACCGGGCGGTACCGCGGTTCGGTGGGCGCGTCGATACCAGCACGGGCGATATAGGTGTCGATGGAGTCCTTGATGCTCTCGGCGACGGCGTCGGCGGCATCGAGGTCCCGCTCCAGCGACGGCTCGAAGTACGCTGTGCCGTCGGCGACATCGACCATCCTGCCGTGGAGCGCCATCCCCTCGACCGCGAATTGGCGCAGGTCGATATCGCGGCCGCCGTCTCGACCGGTGACGTAGTGGTTGGTGTTCTCCCGCTTGCCCAGCCCACCCGGCTGATCTTCGATCGGAATGTCGTAGTGGCCCATGTCCTCCAGCCATGCGACGCAATCACGGCCCCTGTAGAAGCGGGCGACACGGGGCGCGGTCCCGACCGCGAGATGTACCCGCCGACCCTCCAGATGGAGGTCCTCGGCGATCTGTGCTCCTGATTGGCCGGTACCGACGATGAGGACGGCGCCGTCGGGCAGGTCCGCAGGGCTGCGGTATTCGGCGGAGTGGAGTTGCTGGATCGAACTCGGCATCCGCTCGGCGAAGCGGGGCACGATCGGCGTGTGGTAACCGCCTACTGCGACCACCACCTGATCGGAATGCAGTGGGCCCGAGGTTGTCTGGATGTCGAAGCCGCCGTCGACCGATACCGTGACCGCGGTGACGGCGACGTGTTCGCGAACCGGCGGATCGAAGGTGTCGGCATAGGCGCGGACCCATGTGTAGACCTCATCGCGTTTCATGAAGCCGTGCGGGTCGGGTCCGTTGTAACGGTAACCAGGCAGCACACACTGCCAGTTGGGAGTGACGAGAGTGAAGTTGTCCCAGCGGGTGTCGCGCCACTCGTGGGCGATGGTGTCGCGCTCGAGGACGACATGGTCGATGCCGCGAGTGGTCAGATGCCAGCTGATCGAGAGCCCGGCCTGTCCCGCGCCTATCACGACGACGTCACGGTGTTCCACGGTGGTACCGGAGTCTGTCTGGGGGGTCACGGTTTTCCTCCGGTGTTTGGCGCCTCGACCGACGGCGGAGTCATCGACAGCACGCGTACCGTGCCCGGTGATGTCCGGGCCTGTGCTGCGCTTGCTTCGATGGCGTGCAGGGTCTGCATCGCGGAGGTGCAATAGAAGCCGAACTTCTCGCGCACCCGCTCGGACGCGCTGTTCAAAGCGCTCGAGGCACGGGTCAGGAAGTCGTCGATCGGATAGTCGACGCCGGTGGCCAGATGATCATGGATCACCAGCGAGGGCGAATAGCAGGACTGGACATTGCCGTCCGGCCAGCGGATGTCGAATGTCACCTCAGGCATGGATCGCCTCCAGCTCTTCAGGCACAGCGGGCTGCCCGACCACGCCATGGCGGGCGACGACACTGTGGTAGAGCTCGGGGCGTCGGTCGCGCAGGTTGTACATGCCGCCGCCGCGTGCCAATTCGAGTGCGTGATCGACGTCGACGGTCGCGGTGGCTAGACCGGGTTCGGTACCTGTGGTGGCGAGCAGGTCGCCGCCGGGGCCGACGATCTTGGCGCTACACACGAAGCGCAACGAGCCGAACGTCCCGGCCTGGTTCGACGCGACCCACACCACCTGGTTCTCGACTGCGCGAGCGCGGTCGAAGATATCGAAGCGCTGGGTCCAGCGGTCGTCTTCGAGTCGTTCGGTGGTGGCGGTGCGGGCGGTGGGCCAGGCCGAGAGCGAGGTGATGATCTCCGCGCCGTCCAGTGCCAGCGCTCGTGCGGCTTCGGGGAATGCCTTGTCGTAGCAGATCTGCATGCCCATGCGGCCGACCGGGGTGTCGAAGGCGCGATATTCGGATCCGGCAGCGTAGCAGAGGTTTTCGCCGAGGGGCTGATGTACCTTGCGGTAGGAGCCCAGAACCCCGTCGCCGGTGAGTGTCACGGCGGCGTTGTAGCGGAGATCGCCATCGGCTTCGCAAAATCCGAGAGTGACGACGAGTTCACCCGCCATCGCCGCGATGCGGCGCAGTTCCGGGCCGTCGAGGGTGAGCGCCGGCGGCAGACTGCGTAGACGGCGCTGCTTGGCCTCCTCGCTCTCCCCACCGCCGCCCAGGCTGGGCAGGTAGCCGCCCAGGCAGGCCTCGGGCAGCACCAGTAGTCGGCTACCGCGTTGCTGCGCCTGTTCGATCAGCGAGCCGACGGTGGCGTAGCACGCCTCCATGTCGCGGCCGAATTCGGCGGCGGCCACGGAGATCGATAGTTTGGTCATGAGTGTCCCAATCCGGTTACCGCGCTGTCGAGCGCGTGAGTGACTTCTCCGTCAGGCCAGCGCAGCCGCACGCCGGGAGTCGCGCTGAGCACGCCGCACACGGCGGTCGTCGCCGGGCCTACCGGGTTGACGGGGGTGCCGGGGCGATCGGCGGTGAGCATCGCGAAGCCGGGGAAGCAGGTGATCCAGTCGGCCAGCTCGGCGCCCGGCGGGCGCGGGATGCGCGCCACATCGAGTTCGACCCCGACACCGCTGGCCTCGGCGAGCATGCCCGCGGTCCCGGCGATGCCGGCCATGCTGACATCCTTCGCGGCCTTCGGACCGGTGTCCGAGACGAACCGGCCCAGTGCCCGCAATTCCGTGCCGCTCCGATGTGACGACGAATCCCATTGTCGCCCGGTATATCCGGACCGCCAGCCGCCGCCCAGGTCAGCGGTCAGCCGGAGCTCGTCGCCGACCTCGCCGCCCCCTCCTGGCACCGGCCGGGCGGTACGGCCGAGCGCGGTGACCGACAGCGCCGCCGGGACACCCAACTGGGTGTGGCCACCCAGCACCGGCACCTCCCAGATGCGGCTGGCGGCACCCAGGCCCCGGAGCACCCGGGTCAGCAGCGACCGGGTGGGCGCAGCGACCGCGTCGAGAAGGCCGATCGGTTCTGCACCCATCGCGGCGAGATCGTTGAGGTTGACCAGGGCCGCACACCATCCGGCCCATTCCGGGTCCCGTTCGACCATGGAAGGCAGGATCGCGTCGCACGCGGCGACCAGGTCGCAGCCCGGGACCGGTGCGCCGTCATCGCCTCGGAATCCGACGCCGCCCAGTGTCATCGGCCTATCGCCCAACTCGGACAGCGCTTGCCCGAGCATTGCCTTGGTGGTTCGCGCCAGCCGCTCGATTCGGTCGATCGGCCAGCGCATCTTCAGGTGCGGTGTATCTGCCACGGTGGTTTCGGCGAGCGCTGTCCACCCGAGTTGGGAGAACAGCGACCGGTAGCGGGTTTGCACGGTGGCCTCGAACCGAAGAACGTTATGGGTTTCGGCATAAGCGCACGCCGCTTGCACGAGTGCGCGGCCCACACCACGGGTGCGACGCCCGCAGTCCACCACCAATCGACTGCCGGTCCACCACCCGAGGTCTTCGGCCGTGGCCGGTGCCAGGCGCACTCCGCCCAGCAGGGCTCCGTCCGGGGCGATCGCGACCAGGATCTGGGCCCGGGGGTCGTCGTCGATGTCGTCGGCGTCGCTGCCTGCGAACATACCCTGCTCTGTAACGAAGTTCTGTCGGCGCAATGCGCGATAGACGGCGACATGTCGGGTATCGGCGAGCTGGATGAGGAATCCGGCTGCGGGGTCGGCCGGGGACGGATATCCGGAAAGGACGCAGTAATCCGGCGATGAAGCACGTACCCCGGACAGTTCGTCGATCCAGGATCGCGGTGCGGCCGTCGGTTCGGTCGTCGTCATCTCAGCCTCCCGCGGTCTGCAGCACACTGCACGCCCCACACGCCGCGCATCCGGCCTTCTGGTCCGTGCCGAGCATGTCGGCCCGACGTAGCTCCGCTGCCACGCGCCGGGTCACGTCCTCGAGGACCGCCGCGCTCGGCGGGCTCGCACCGTCGACGTCGACGGCCAGGGTTCCCGCGAGCGGCCGGAACGGCACCACGAACGGGTACACGCCCATGGCGATGAGTTCCGCCGCACCCGAGACCAATTCGTCCGGGTCTTCGCCCAGACCGACGAGTAGATAGGTGGAGACCTGGTTACGGCCGAACACTCGCACTGCTTCGGCCCAGGCTGCCCGGTAGTCGGACAGCGGCACGGTGGACTTTCCCGGCATCCATCGAGCACGCACTCGGTCGTCGAGCGACTCGACGTGGATGCCGATCGCATCGGCTCCCGCGTCGCGTAGCTCGCTCAAAGTCGCCAGGTCGCCGGGGGGCTCGCACTGCACCTGGATCGGAAGGGTCGGCACCGCTTGCTTGACGGCTCGCACACAGCGGGCCAGATGCCTTGCCCCACGGTCTTTTCCGGCCGAGGTGCCGGTCGTCATCACCAGCTGCCGGATACCGTCCAGCCGCACTGCCGCCTCGGCGACCTCGGCGAGCTGATCCGGTCGCTTGACCGCGATCGTGCTGCCGGACGCGAGAGATGCCTCGACCGAACAGAATCGGCACCGTTGGTCTTCGCCGTAGCGAATGCAGGTCTGCACCACCGTGGTCGCCAGCACATCCTTTCCGTGCAGTCTGGCGATCTGCTCGTACGCCACGCCGTCGGCCGTGCGCAGGTCGTAGAAACGGGGTCGGCGCACCGGTTCGACGGTCACGCCGAGATCGGTGCCCTCGTAGAGCAGCCGATCGGCACGAATCGTGTATGGACTCTCCGGGCGGAGGGGGATGGCAGCGCCGGCACCCCCGAACAGCACATGACCGTCGTCACTGGGGCCGGCACCGGAACGGCGCTGCACCGGCACATCGACGCGAATTCCCAAGAGTGCGAGATCTACTCGCGTGGATACCTCGGTCATGACGGTCGGCCTACAGTTGGTAGGTGGAGTTGATGATGGCGCCCTTGCGGGCATAGTGGATCAGCGCGTCCTGCACGTCCAGGGGATGCGCCGGGATCACACCTTCGATGAGGTCCTCCTCGCGGGCACCGTGCAAGGCGAGACCGAACCGGCAGGCGAACACCTTCCCGCCCTCCTTGATGAAGGTGGCGAGGGCCTCGTTGATGTTCTGCTCACCGGGGAACCCGCTGTCGCCGGTGGTCGGAAAGCCGCGGGTGGCAAGGCAGTTGATCGCGCCGGGACCGTAGAAGTAGATGGCGGATTCGAAACCTTTGCGAAGTGCGCGCGTCGCCTGCAGGATGGCCACGAAACTCACCGACGATTCATGGGCGATGCCGTGAACCAGCGTGAAATAGGTTTCCCCTGCCTCCGCCTGATAGTCGGGAAAGATCTTGGTGCCGCCGTAGATACTGGTGCCCTTCGGCAGCGCCGGGTGCGGGATTTCGGCGAGTGATTTCGCGATGTTCTCCTCGATCGCCTTGTCGATCTCAGAGGTCGATGTGGTGGGTGCCGACATGGTTCGTCTCCTGGGCGTGGTCGGTGTGAATTCGGTGATTGGCAGTGCGCCCGCTGGGTGTCCGGGTGGTCACCGATGGACCAAGTTCACGCTCGGCCTGTTTCCGGTTGGTCACCTGGGGAAAAATTGGAGGTTTCCGGATGCTCACCACGCACGTTTGTGAATGGACTCACCAATCACACTGTGACACAACGTAATTGGTTACACCGTCTGCGTATCGCGGTGCGGCATGGGTTGGTGCGAAGTCGATGCGGTGTAATAGTCGTCCCGGACTTTTCGGTTTTCTGTTAATCGCATCGACCCAGAGCCCCTTCGACTCGAAACATGGACGAAACCGTTACTGGGCCGTAGCGATCGCTGACGGACTCGACCGGACCGGCAACCGGTAGCTACCCGGTCGCCACCTCCGTCCAGCTGGCCGAAGCCGACGGGCGCGGGGTTATAGTGCTCGACACCGGGCACGTGCCGAGCACATGCTGGAATCCATTGGCCGGCTCGGTCAACATTCCGTTGCACGAATTCGAGAACCGGCTCGCCGATATCGCCGACGGCGAGATGCGGGTCCACCGTTCCTGCGGCTACCGGTGCTCCATCGCAGCGGGCGTGCTCGCACGAGCCAGGCGAACGGTGACCCTCATCGACAACGTTTTCGAACACGCTGTCGCACTGGACTCACCGCCGCGCTCGGCGGGCACGCGACTGCCGGTAAACCGCCATGAACAACGGTACAGCTCGCAGATTTCAGCCGACGAGGCTGCGCCCTCTGCCGCGCCGGAGACTGTGCTGCTGGATGTCAGCCACGATGAGCAGCGGGCCGCCGGGCACATCGAGGGCGCACTGCATCTGCCACTGGCTCTGTTCGACCCCGAAGGCTGGATGAAAGTCCCCCATCGACGGGGATCCGTACCGGATAAATCTCCTCGACACGCGCGGACTACGCGGTCGACGGTCGGTTGCACTGCGCCTCTCTCGGCGGTGTCGTCGGTGCGTGCTCCGGTGTCCTGAAGGACTATGCCGGGCTGTCACCGGTCTCCTCGCCGTACATCAGGCCACCGGCCGACCGGGACTGGCTCGAACCCGAAAAACGTCTGCTCGACAAGCCGATTGAGCGCTCCACCGATCCCGCCGCCCCCGGCAGTTCGTTCGACACCGCCGACGATGCCGAAACTCCTCGTCATCCGTCGCGCGATCCCATCGTCGACGTCGCCCCCGCAGGCGCTTCCGCGCTGGCCAAAGACCTCCCACCGCCGCTGTTGCCAGCGCACGGGTACCCGCCCTGCACACCGCGAGCGGGCCGATCTGACGTTGCCCGCGCCCCCGCTGCTGGCCAATGGCTGACCGTCCTCGAAGCCGCTCTTCGCGGTCCGCTGAAAATTGCGGAGAGCGACCGGTAGCTCCAGCGCGCCAATGGATTGATCGGTACCGCCCGCACCGAAGCCCCCGGCGGCACGGTCAGTATCGCCGGGCCCACTCACTCGGTTCCCCTCCTGACCGACCGAACCCAGAAGAATGGCGCACCGGCCGCCTTGCGTCTGCCGTGGCTCGGTCTGTGACCTCCCGGTGACCATTCGGGCCGACCTGTCCGGCTGCCCGGCACCGTCCCCAGCCTCGACCGACGGTTGCTCACTGTCCGCACCGCTTGCACCCTCTCGGATTGGCCGCGGGCCGACCTGTCGCCCGATGCCAGTCGTCGCCGATCCGGCTGAGGAATCCACTGAGCCACAGGTCGGTGGTGATCACCGCAAGCCCGCTGAGATTCGCGGTGATCACCACCGCTGCCGAACCCCAATCGCGCTTTCAGTGTCCAGATGATGAGCTTGGTGATCACGGTGCCTCAGCGTTTGCCCGTACCGCAACCGGCACGGGCACGCCCGCTCGAGTCGCATCCGGCAGCCACCAATTCCAGGTCCCGAACAGCTTCATCAGCGCGGGCACCAGCACTAACCGCACCAACGCCGCATCGATTGCGACGGCCATCGCCAGAGCGAGCCCGATCTGTTTCAGCTCGAGCACGCTCCCGGTGAGGAAGCTGCCGAAGATCGCCACCATGATGGCCGCCGCCGCACTGATCGGGCGGGCGGTGTGCTGCAGTCCCGCCGCCACCGCGTACTCGTTGTCGGCTGCGGTGCGCGCGGAACCCTCCCAGAACTCCTTGACCCGCCGGATCAGGAACACCTCGTAGTCCATCGACAAACCGAACAGGATGGCGAACACCATGGTCGGCACGAAAACCTGGATGAATCCGGTGCTGTGGAAGTCGAACAGCGACTCGCCGAGGCCCCACTGGAACACCGCGACGGTGATGCCCAGAGCCGCGCCGGTGGCCAGCAGATTCATCACTATTGCCTTCATCGGCAGCGCGATGCTGCGGAAGGCGGCGGTGAGGAACACGAACGAGCAGCATAGAACCAGTGCGATCACCAGTGGCAGTTTCCCGGTAATCTCGTCCGACAGATCGGCGAACTCGGCCGTCACGCCGCCGACTAGCACCTGCGCTCCGGGCAATGCGGCGGCCCCGTCGCGGATCTCCCTGACGAGTCGATCGGCACCGGTGGAATCGAATGACGTCCCCGGCACCACCATCGCGAAGATCCGTCCGTCGCGTTGGATCGGTAGCACCTGTTCGATGCGCGGGTCCGAGCGCAGCGCGGACAGGAAGTCCTGTACTGCGGTGGCCGAGGTGGAACTCAGTTGGGAATCGCCGGGACCGGTCGCGACCAGCGTGATCGGTGCGAGCAGGCCGGGCGCGAAACTCTCCGAGGCGACCTTGCCCGCCTTGCCGGAGGCCGTCTCGGTCATCGCCGCGCTGCCCATATCGATCCCGTAGCGCACTCCGGCCAAAGGCGCGGCCGCCAGGAGCAGGGCCACCGTGGCCGCGATACCGAACACCGCGGGTCGAGCCATGACGATCCGGCTCCACCGCGCCCACCGTCCGCTCGTCGGATCGGTGGCCTCGGTACCCGGTCGAGTCTCCAGCGACTGCCACCGCGCGGGCAGCGCACCGCGATTGACCCGCGGCCCGAGCATCGCCAGTACCGCTGGCAGCAGTGTCAATGCCACCGCCAGGGTGGCGACCACCGCGGTCGCGACACCGACCGCGATCCCCCGGAACGCCGGCGCCCGCACCACGACCAGCGAGCAAAGCGAGATCATCACGATGAAGCCCGAGGCGACGATGGTCTTGCCGGCCGTGGCGATGGCGATTCCGCAGGCGTGGGCGACACCGACCGGGGAACTGCCGCCGGGCTTCGCCAACTCCTCACGGAAGCGACTGACCACGAACATCGCATAGTCCAATGCGATACCGGTGCCGACCATGGTCACGACGGCCAGCAGCATCGAACTCGTGCTCATCACATGCGACAGCAGAAAAAGCCCGCCGAATGCGAGCAGTAGCCCGCTCAATGCGACCATCACCGGCACCAGCGCGGCGACCACCGTGCCAAGCGCGAGGATGAGCAGCACGAATGCCACCGGCAGGCCGAGCGCCTCGGCCTGGCCGGAATCGGCCACCTCGATCTGCATCAGATCGTGCAAAATCGGTGAGAATCCGGTGATGCCGACGCTGACCCCGTCAGCGGAGTAGTGGCCGGCCCGTTCCTGCAGCTCACCGGCCAACTGCGCACGCGCCGCAATCGCGCCATCGATCCTGATGACCGCCATCGCCGCATGTCTGCTAGCCGAGATCTGCGACTTCTGATCACCCTGGAATGGCCCGACCGCCATCTGCACCCCCGGCGCACCGCGCAGCTCCGCGACCGCTCGCTCCACGATGGCCCGGTAGGCCGGATCGTCGACGGTTCGCTCGCGCGAATCGAAGACCAGCGCCAGCTGTTCGGCGCCTAGATCGGGATAGTGCGCGGCAAGCAGTTCGGTGATCCGTGTCGAATCCGCCCGATCGGCGTGGAATTCCATGGCCTCGAGGCGGCCGTTGAGTTGGGGGTAGGCGACCGCGCACGCGGCGATGAGTATCAGCCAGAGCGCGACGACGATGCGCCTGTGCTGCGCCATCGCGACGCCCCAGCGGTAGCCGATCCCTTGATCGCTGTTCGTGTGCCGTCTGCCGGCTTCGACCGTCCGGTGTGCCATATACCCGCCGTCTATCCGTGCCTCGTCCCCCAACTGCCGCCGACGGTCCTCGCCGCGCTGTGCCACTACGCCACGATGTGGCCGGTAGTACTGCGCTGGCCCGGCCCTGGTCACATCGTGTGCGTGCCGAACTGCCCATTGCGGCAATAGAGGCGCGGGGAACGCTCCCAACCGAGGACACCTGTGCCCGCCGATACCTCACTGTCGTCGCATGGTGAACAGCGGCGCATCGGCAAGGAACGGATTTCTCCAGACCACCACGTAGGTAGGTCGGGCGGATCACCACCGCGTGAGCGAGGTTTCGATCGGCACTTGACATATCACCTCGGGATGGCGGTGTGCTGGGATGAGGATGGCATTGAGGGCTTCGCCGTATTCATGTAGGACTGCGGAGCCCGTCGACCGGAAAACAGGAGTTCGTCGAACGCGCCCGGTCACACGTGCGCGAGATGAACTCCCAGCTCGACCTCAACCCCACCACCCGAGGTGAGGAACAAGTCGCTCGTCTGCGCGCGATGTTGCGCTACTCGATTCCGCCCCTGACCTTCCGGGACATCTGCGAGAGCAGCCACACCAGCATCCGCCGACACGTCGTCCGCGCCTCTCCACCCGCGCGAACCGGCCCTTAAGGCGCCCCATCAACTTGTTGAGTCCTTCCACCCCCGCCCCACGGCCTATGCCCTCGGCTGCGGCAACCACCAATTCGGCTATTTACAAGCAAATTCAGCAGAATTGCGTGGTGACCGCCCTCAATGCGGAGGTCATGTCGAAACCTCGTCGAACCAGCCCTGAACCGAACGACTGTCGGTCGCGAGCTACAGCTGGAGTACTAAGAGGTGGCGCGGAACTAACTCCGAAGAACCAGGAAACACGAGGTTGAGCCGCCCCCGAATCACACGTGCCGGCGTAGACTCGGGGGCGGCCCCGATCACGAGTGGTCCTAGGCAGCCGTGGCATTGGGTAATGGCCGTCCACTCCGAATACCGCACTGCAGGACACTTAACGGCCTTGAAGGGAAGCCGTGGTGTCGAGTCGTGCCTGCTTCGGACTCACTCGTGACGATCAGGACGACAGGGTCTGGCCATCAACAAATAGGTGGCAAAGTATGGGTCTTCCTGCCAGTTGGCTATCGCACGTCTTACCTGGTGTAGTTCGTGGGCCTATCAACAATTCGATGGTGTGAGTATCCATGGCAACAATATCCCGAAGCCGATTCCCGCTACACCCAGTTTCCAGGCGAAGGTACGAATGCGCATCAGCAGCTGTGCAATGATGACGTACGTAGCACGGGGACTGTAAAACTTGCTCTGCTGGTACCGTCCAGCGATGTCAACGTCGGCTGAATACTGGATCTGTCACAAACTTCGTGATTGAGCCCGTTTGGGATGCGATGGGGCGGTTGAGAGTTCATCATGTCGCGGGCGTTCTGATCTTGGACCGATGAGGGTCCTGTACCCGCATCTGGACGGGTTGCGGATCGAGATGATCCGCGCGGCGGGTTCAACGGTGCGGATCGATCCGCTACCGGTGTGGATCCGGGTCGTGTGTCCCGGCTGCGGGACGCTGTCGAGCCGGGTCCACAGCCGTTACCGGCGGCGGTTGTCCGACACTTCGATCACCGGCCGCGAAGTCGTGATCGGGTTGCGGGTTCGTAGGCTGTTTTGTGGCAACTTCGACTGTGGCAAGACGACTTTCGTCGAGCAGGTGCCGCAGCCCGCGGCCAGGCACGCCCGCCGCACGCTGATCCTGCAGCGTGCGTTGTGCGTGGTCGGGTTGGCGTTGGGCGGCCGCGCTGGTGCGGGGTCGACCCGGCAGTTGGCCGCCACGGTGAGCCGGATGACGTTGCTGCGCCAGATCCGGGCACTGCCCGATCCTCAGCATCCGATCCCGCGGGTGCTGGGTTTCGACGATTTCGCCCTGCGGCGCGGGCACAACTACGGAACGATCCTGATCGGCATGCAGACCCGCCGCCCGATCGAGGTGCTCGACGACCGGACCGCCGACACCCTGGCAGCCTGGCTGCAAACCCACCCGGGCGTTGAGATCGTCTGCCGTGACCGCCCCGGCGCCGATCGCTGGCAGTGCGCCATGAGGCGCCTGGTCGTATCCCCGGTCCAGCCGGGAGGAACTCGGAAGGAGGTTCTTGGGTCTGATGGCTTACCTGGAGCCGAAAGGTGAAGGGGACAGCAGCATGTCATTGAAGCGGCGGTCGTGCTCAGACGTCGGAGGCGGCGCGTCGCGGGACCCGCGTGATAAGGCGAAAGCTGGATTGCCTGAATCTCAATCCTAAGTTGATGGAGAGTCGCATCCGTCGGAAACATCGACGCCCGGTGCCGACGCCGTGTCCTGCCCTGCCTTAATGCCCTGGGCTGGGGCAACTTCCAAGGCACGGAACGATGCCCAGTGAGGGCATCGAAGGGGATGAGTGGGACGCCTACCTCATGCCGTCACATACGGCAGGACGAACATGGGATCGCCTACGGGACGCGAGTCCTATGGTGACGGAGGCTCCGGTGCGACACGAGGTCGCACGTTGTGAATGAACGCATCAAGGGAGGTTCGATATCGGAGGTCTAGTTGTTGCGGGTCATGAGGTTGTTGACGCCCGCAACAGGGGTGAGCTGAAGGGGACGGGCCTTCCGGCGGCAGGATGGAAAACGCCAATCCTCCGCC
>NZ_JBITBU010000035.1:0-40300 GCF_044452545.1 Nocardia sp. NPDC051900
GATGAAGGAAAACTGTACTTGTGCGCTGTCAAGGACGTGTTCTCCAACCGGATCGTCGGGTACTCGATCGATTCCGGGATGAAGGCATCTCTGGCGGTATCGGCACTGAACCATGCCGTCGCTCTCCGAGCACCTACCGCGACGATCGTCCACTCCGACAGGGGTAGTCAGTTTCGCTCTCGATAGTTCGTCAATGCGTTGTCGGTCAATGGTTTACGAGGGTCAATGGGCAGAGTCGGGGCGTGTGGTGAGGTGAGTCGGCGGCGGGGATCTCACCTGCCGCCGCTCTCAGAACCGTGCTTGACAGTCTCCCGTCACACGGCTCCCACTGTCGAACCGCTGGGCAACGCACCGTGTTTCCAGTGCGCGAACATGCCGGGATAGGCTGAGGCAAACTCAGCCATCTTCCGACGTGCCCGCCCTATGGCACGGCGATACCGCTTGTATTTCCTCATCGCCCATTTCACGAGAAACGGGTTGATCTGGCGTTCCGAGAAACTGATCAACTCGGACTTGTAGAAGTACCCGTAATAGTTGATCCAGCCCGCCACGACGGGATTGATCATCGCGGCGATCTCTTTCAAGCTCAGCGCGGTCCAGCGGCCCAACTGCCAGTTCCGGATGGTCCTGGCCATGGACTTCTTGGCCTGCTTGCTCACCGCGGGCAGGAACCCGGTCTTGAGTCGCCCGTCCCGCAGACGAGATGCCCGTCGCCGGAACGTGAACCCCAGGAAGGTGAACTCGGTGACTGGAAACTCCAGGTCCCGACCCTCCTGTTTGCAGTACACGATCCGGGTCTTGTCCGGGTGCAGTGCCAGACCGAAACGCCCCAGCCTGCGCGCGATGGCATCACGCACGAACTCCGCTTGCTTCTCGCTGACGCAGTGCACGATGGCGTCGTCGCAATACCGCTCGAACCTGACCGACCCCAGCTCCCGCTCCACCCAGGAGTCGAATGCATAGTGCATGAACAGGTTCGACAACAACGGCGAGATCGCAGACCCCTGCGGAGTCCCCTTGTCCCGCCTGATGAGCGTGCCGTCGGTCTGTTGCAGCGGAGCGGTGAGCCACCGCTTCACATACAGCACCACCCACGGCAACTCGGTGTGACGTTCCACAGCAGCGACGATGGGATCATGCGGCACGTTGTCGAAGAAGCCCTGAATATCGAGGTCGATGACCCAGGGCTGTCGCCAACACCGCTGCTTGCACGTCTCCACCGCATCCAACGCCGACCGTCCGGGCCGATACCCATACGAATCAGGATGGAACACCTGTTCCGCTGACGGCGACAACACCATGGCCACCGCCGTCTGGGCGATCCGGTCCGCGACGGTCGGAACCCCAAGGGTTCGGACCCCGCCACCATGTTTCGGAATGTCCACCGCCCGCACAGGCGGCGGGAAATAGCTTCCCGATGACAACCGATTCCAGAGTTTGTACAGGTTGTTCTTCTCGTCCTGCTCGAACTCCGTCAACGACTGTCCGTCCACACCAGCTGCTCCCTTGTTGGCCTTGACCTTCAGATACGCCTCCCACACCAAAATCTTCGGGATATCGAACGGCTTGCCCACCGATCTCGTTCCGGTCATCGGATTCCTCCCATTACTGGTTGATCGTCGATCGAAACCCGACAGCACGCCCCCTTCGCTCCACCCCCATTACAGAGGCTTCACCACTACTACGGGGCGTTCCGCCCTCCTGACACGCCACCAGGGCTGCTCACCCTTCCCGCGACCGGCTCAACCACCGGCCGCCGTTTCGCGTCGAGGAGTTCTCCTGTTCCGTTGCAGAGCCTGGACCGAGCTCGCGCCACCTTCACGCCGGACACCACCAGACCAATCAGCAGGCTCCCGTCTGGCTCCTCCCGGGACAGCATTGAGGCCCCGGTTTCGATGTCACCTACATCTAACGACGCGTCATCAATGGTTCACTCACGTTCGCCTTCACGGCCCATACCTGCCCTGTCCTGCAAGGCTTTTCCCCGCACGCTCACCACCACGACTCATTCACCGCAGCAGCTCGAGGTGGTTTGACACCCGCACCTGCATGCCGATGCCGAAGGACCTACCTTCATCTCCACAACAGCACGAGCACAACAAAATTCGTGTTCTACACCACGAACCTCCTGCCTCTTCAGGACACACCAACGCCGCGATGGAGTCGTTCTTCGCGTTACTGCAGAAAAACGTGCTTGACCGGAAGCGGTGGGCGACCCGCAGCGAACTCCGTCTGGCGATCGTGGTCTGGATCGAGAAGACCTACCACCGCACCCGGCGGCAACGC
The DNA here is from genome assembly GCF_044452545.1 of Nocardia sp. NPDC051900. Taxonomy (NCBI): domain Bacteria; kingdom Bacillati; phylum Actinomycetota; class Actinomycetes; order Mycobacteriales; family Nocardiaceae; genus Nocardia; species Nocardia sp. NPDC051900. The sequence goes on from NZ_JBITBU010000035.1 coordinate 2,287, forward strand.
AGACTCGGTCGGCTCACCCCGATCGAGTTTGAGACAATAAACCGGCCCGCAGTCGCGGCCTGAAAGACCAAACCCACGAGTCAACCAAACTCGGGGCAGTCCCTTCCCATTCACCAGGCGATTGGGGCGGCTGGTCTGGTGACAGCAGTTCGTTCCGGCAGAGCGGGCACCGGCCGTGCTGCTCGACGAGCAGCCGCCGGGTGTAGCCGTCGACCGGGGGTCTGATTCTGCGTCGCCGTTGTTCCCAGTATTCGGCCAGCACCGGGTCATCGGGTGATGCCCGGCCCTTGACCAGAGTGTGTCGGACGATGTCGGTCCAGGAGAACCGTGGCAGGTGCGTGCCGCTGGCTGCGTCGCCGAATACCCAGCGGTTGTTCCTGAACTTGTTGAACTTGCCGAAGTAGCGGGCCGAGACCCACCACTTCGACTTCGTGGGGTGGCTGTAGGTCGCCCACTTGTAGGTCAGCGCCCACAGGTAGTCGTCAAGAGCGTTGAACGTCCGCTTCGACACCACGCCCCGGTAGTAGGCCGCCCATCCCTTGATGATCGGGGTGAGCGTGGCGATTACCGCCCGCGCATTGGAGCCGCGCAGTGCGCGGATCTCTGTGCGCAGCCGTTCCCGTATTCGCCGGACTGCGGCGTTCGATGGTTTGATCAGCAGCTTGCCGTGATAGCGGCGGACATTGAAGCCCAAGAAGTCGAACCCGGACTCGCCCACATGCACGATCCGTGTCTTGTCCTCGTTGAACGCCAACCCCTTGGGTGCCAACCAGTCGGCGAGCCGCGCTTTGACCTGCTCGGCCTGCCGCTGGGTGTGGCAGAGCGCGACGAGATCGTCGGCATACCTGATGACCACCGGGGAGTCAGTTCGCGTCGACTCGGCAGCACTGCCGGACTCCACGTATCGAACTCCTGCCGCGTGTTCCAGCCCGTGCAGGGCAATGTTCAGCAGTAGCGGACTGATGACTCCGCCTTGGGGCGTGCCCTCGTCAGTCGGAGCAAATCCCTTGCCCGCCTCGATGATTCCCACTTTCAGCCAATCCCGGATCATGTCCCTGGCGGGGAAGGACCCGATGGCTTCGAGCAACCGGGAATGATCGATTCTGTCGAACGCCGCCGCCAGGTCCGCGTCCAGCGCCCACACCCGCTTGGCCCGAGGGCCGCGACAAACGGTGTAGATCGCCTGGATCGCATCGTGGCAGCTGCGGCCCGGCCGGAACCCATAGGACTTGGGCTCGAACCGGGCCTCCCACTCGGGCTCCAGCGCGTTGCGGACCCTGCCCTGATGACAACGATCCGCGATCACCGGAATCCCGAGTGGCCGCAACTTCGCACGGTTACCCGCCTTCGGGATATACACCCGCTTGACCGGCCGAGGCCGCCAGTACGCCGCGTCGCGGTGCACCTGCACCGCCAGCTGCATCCGGGCCTGCGAGGTCAGCGCGACCTCACCGTCGACCCCGGCGGTCTTACGTCCCGCATTGCGCTGCGTCGCCTGCCTCACACTGACCAGCGTGTTGCTCCAGCTAAGCAGCATCATTTTCTGCAGGTTCCTGACCGTGGCCAGGTTCCCGCTCCGAGTCGCCGTGAAGATCCGCTGCCGCAAACGCCGTACATTGTCCTCGTGCTGCCGCCAATCGACGGCATCCCACGAAAGGGCAACGCCCTCAGGTCCGTTCACCATTCGGTGTCCAACTTGTCCTTCGGTTCCGGCGGTTCGTGACCGCTTCGTTTCACCAGCTCACCTGTCCACGTCAGCGCCTCTTTCGAGGCCCGGACACTCGGTCCGGTATCCGGCCAGTTATCCAGCGACGACGGCCGGGGGTGCCGCCATGACGCGCTGGTTTCCTGCTGGCTTTCGCCCGCCGGCCTTCGCTTCTTGGACATCCTGTTCCCGCCAGAGGATTCCGCTCTCCTCACAGTCGGCCTACCGGTACATCACATCGATGTTCCGGACTCTGTCGGGGTTTCCGTGTTCCGCACGCATGAGATACGGCCGGGTTGGGTGCCTTCTTTACCCCGGGGCGGCGGTGTCTTCCCGACCAGCACAGCCTCTCTGGTCGGCGCCTGCCGCTTCTCAACGGCCAGCCCTATACCTCGCTGGAACGACCCACCTGCGGAGCTGCTGATAACGGGGCATACAAAGATTCACTTCCGTTCACCCGTCCGGCCTTCCCCTCGCCCGTCATCCCTGGGTGGAACAGGGACGCTTCGGCTTTCACCCCAGGCTTCGCACCCCGCGGTCACCCACGACGCACGCCAGGGCGGGGACGGTCCCATAGACACTGGACCGGATCACGTCCTCGTCGAACGACCTCCTATCAAACGCGATCACTCACAACGTGCGACCTCACGTCGCACAGCTGCCCTCAGCTCCTACCGGGCCGCTGCGACGACCCGACGGCAAAGGTCTCTCACCTCCACTCAAACCACAGCGCCTCACGGCGCACGAAGCCTGCGGTCAACGCCTTCGCGATCACCTTCGCCGACCGCTGGCCCGACGCCCGAACCTACTGAGAGAAACCGCCGGAAACACCTTTAGCGAGATAGTCCCCCCGGAGCGACTCGGCAGCGAAGGCTTGATCGACTGGTCCCGTGCGGTGTGCGACGGGGCGTCGGTACGAGCCAAAGACTTCCCAGGGGCTTGAATGTCAAGCGGAGCCGATTTCTTGGTGTGTGGGGACTATGCGGCAGTTTCGTCGTATACCGTTCGGGTCTTGAGGCAGTCATGGAGGATGCCGACGAGACGGTTGGCGAGCTGGCGCAGCGCGGTCTGGTGTTCGAGGCTGCGGGTGCGGTGTTTGTCGTGGTGGGTGCGTGCGCCCGGTGAGACGGTCAGGGCACTGAACTCCCGACGGAGGAGGGCGGCGATGAGCCGGTCGTTGTGCACGAATCGTGCCGCGACGATTTTCTTCTTGCCCGAGGCGCAGGTGATCGGTCTGGTACGGGCGTAGTTCTTGCGTGCCTTCGCCGAGGCATAGCGATAGGCGGGCATCTCCGAACTCGGCGAGCGCCTGTCGCCTCCGGCTGAATACTGGCGTTGACAGCACCCGGGAACCGAGAATCACGCCCATCCCAGGTCGGGACAGGACGATCTCAGCGTCCGGGTGCCGACCAAATGTCCTCGGACGCCAACCGCGCCTCGCTGCGGCACACGTACCCGCACCGTCATTCCCGAACGACGCGATCAACTCGCCCACCGCAAACGCAGAGGTCGCCGTGGTGCGCGGGCACCTGATTTCGATCGGGAGAAGACCTACAAGCGGCGCAACGTCATCGAACGCACCTTCAACAAGGCCAAGCACTGACGCGCGGTGGCCACACAGGTATGGCATGTTGGCCATCACATACCGCGCCGGAGTCGTCCTGGCCCTGATAGTTGAATGGCTCAAGTCATGGGGAGACACAACCTACCATCAGGGGTGCAATTTGCGTGAACACGCAGAAGGCGCCTCACTAGGGAAATCGCCTCGAACGGACCGGCGCCGTCCGAGGCGGATTTCGCCTGTCCGGGCGGGAATCAGCGGCCGAGCGTGATGTTCACGACGCACCTGTCGACGGCTTGCACGAGCTCGTCACCGGGGGCGATGTTCAGCGGCGCGGCAGATGCCGTCGGAAATGTCGTGTTGTCGCGTGCGCCGCTGGTACTGGCGTACACCTTGCCGCCACGTACCACCCACACATCGGACCGGTCTTTCACCGCACCACCCTGGTCGATGATAGAAGCACCAAAATACGTTGTGCCGCCAACGCTGATTACTGTGCCGTTGATGATCCGCCAACCGGTGCGTGTGAGACCAGGTTGGACGAGTTCGACGACACCGGTCGCTGCGGGTGCGCACCGTGCGTCGGAGGGGCCGAACGGACTCGTTGGAGCATGGCGTGGCGCTGGCTGGTCGGTCCGCGCCGATGCTGACACGGCCTCGCTCCTGGTCGAGATTGCGGCTGTCGGCTCGCCAACGCTTAGCACTACGCCGACGAGGACGATCAGAACGATCGTCGCCAGCACTGCGCCGCCGACAGCGAGTAACAGCGTATTGACACGGCGGCGAGCGGGATTCGGCGAGGCAGGATGCTGTGGTGGCTGCTGAGTCACAGGTCTTCCGTTCTGTTGGTGTAATTAGCGATCGGCTGATGCTGGCTGGCTGCCCCGCCGAGAGGTTGCACTTGGCGACGACGCCGGACCTCCGCAGTCGCGCGGCCTCGCGGTTATATGATCGTGGCTTGCAAGCGCCGCTGGGACTTGCGCACGAACTGCCGAACGCACTGGCGATTTGGTCGAGTAAGCCGCCGAGGATGTCATCGGTACCCTCGGCCGCCGCGGCGCTCGGCGCCGCGATCAGCAGCGCGGCCGTGGCCGTCATGACGGCGAGTGCCTTCAACATCGAGTGCCTTCAACATCGAGTAACCCTTGCTCTCGATCGAGAAAGTTCAAAACGAAGATTCGTACGGACTCCGGCTCTTCCCCGGCACGGATCCATCGCGCGGCTATATCCTGACAGGACCTATATTTTCGCGCAACTAGATCCTGTAAATTTGCCATCAGTGATACTACGTACGTCATCAGCGCATAGCTGCCGATGCGTATCTGTGCCTGCACCCACAAACGGGCTGCAGCGGAAATCAGCTTCGCCCTGGATGCTCGCACCGTCGAGTTGGGGGTAGGGCAAAGAAATGCACCATCTAATAGCGGAGATCATATATGGACCAAAGCTCCGACTTATCGCATGCACTCGTAAATGTGAGAATGCGATTGGCAATGTACGATGGCGGCCATTTCCATGGATGAGCGCCGCCGACTTATCGTCCTAAGATGCGACGTGCGCACTTCGGGCAATCCTCTCAGTGTCGGCCGTCTACGATGAAGCAGGCGATCTTGGATGCAGGTAAGGCGCTTGCTGACGCTTCCTTGGTGAATGGATCGCGAGCAAGGAGGTACGGCGACTTCATGCGCCGCTCGATCTCCAGATGTCTGGATCTTTGGCGAATCGATGGAGAAGGGTGAAATGACCTGCCATAGCGACTAGCCGACCGTCGGGTGGATATCGGCGGTGTCGGCGCAGGCAGAGTTCAAGCTGCGCCGAAGACCCGAATTTACCATGGGGCGTAGGCAAGTCCTCCCCTGTCGTCTGCCTGCCTCCTGTTGTGCATGATTTTCAGCGCGCCCATCGCTGCCGAAAGATACATGCCACTCTTCAGAAACATGTATTCGAGGAGCATCCACAGGAAATCTGTCATCCGGGTATCTGCCGGGTCGCATCCCAGAGCGCACGACGTGATCAATTCACATAATTGTTGTTCGAGTTTCAATACGTGCGATTCAGAGAACTCAGCCTCCCTGAAGTAGGCGTTCTCGATATCCACGGTGATGAGTTTCGCCAATGCAATGGCATCGACCCCCAGAGGCGCTGCGTTATCGCGGATCAGCTTCCCGTATTCGGTTCTGCCGAGCGATGACTTTCCGGGCAAACCATCGCTGTTCTCCAGCATATGGACCAGCCCCTTACCTGGATCCAAGTCCACGTAACGGTGTTCATATTCTAAGGTGCCGTTATAGATTGACGGAATGATCCTGTGCCTGCCATTGCTCAACTGCCAGAAACAAGTCGCGAGTACAGATAGGCCCGGCGCATCATATTTGTATCTTTCGATTATGTATTGCAAGCCGTTACCGAATCTCACATAAGCATTCTTCACCGAATCGTCGTCGATTTTTCCGTCGGTCAGCGTAAGAAATAGATTGCTCGGTTCCTTGACGCTGATATCGTAAGCGAAATCGAATACGTCATTCAGCAGCGCCAAAAAACCGATAACTTCGGTCTCATCGTTGGTCCACATGGTATACGGTATGAGTTGGCCAGCCATGCCGTCGATAGCCCGATACTGGAGCATGGCGCTCTTGTCTTTCCAGAGGATCATCCGGTCATTCACGAAACCCAGGCGCCGGGCCGTTTCCTCTACCCTGGCCTTACATCGAACCATTTCTCCATTCATGAGGTTGCACAGAACACCCGTTGCATCCAATGGGGGCAGATGTTCGAATAACGAGTCTACTTTCCTCGCCACCCCGAAGACCCACTCCTTCAATGATTCGCTTCTGCTTTCAATTGCATAATCGTAGAAGAAGATATTCCCAGCAGGCTGCACCAACCTGCCCAATTCATTTCCAAAAACGATAAAATAAGCAACCATGGTGTTGGCGGTTGCCTGAGGGCTCCTCGATATACCGACCAAGGAGTCACGGGGGAACATGTGATCCCATGCTTTCGATCGCAATCGAGGAAGCCCGTCACCTTTCTGTATCGACCGAACTCGCACTGCCTCCTGCGTGCTCGCCGGTCGCGCGTCGGCATCGATCTGTACTACGGAAAACAGGTTCTCTTCCAGGGATCGGATACCACACGCCTCCAAAACCATGCCGACTCCGACCACTGCGGACCATTTTGACAGTTCGGCCACATATTTTCCCGCGCTGGATTGAATATCATACGCGCCGATGGCTTCGAGTCCGACCTGCAGAGCATGTACCGCAGTGTCGCACAACTCCTTTGCTTTGTGATCGGTGGTGTAGGCCGGCAGCGCGCAGAGCCTCTCCTTCATCGTGGCCACAACCGGTCCTGTCGACGTTTTCTGCACCAAAAGGTAGCAGTAGCCCTCGGTCCGGATGCAGATGGGCCACGTACGAACCTTCGACTCTTCCCATCGAACCGTCAGAACCGCATCGAATGTATTGCCGTCGGCAGCACCGGATGGTGCGTCCTCGACGTTGACACCGACCAGAAAACAGTCCTTCTCCAGATTGTCTCGCCTCAGGTACCGAACCATCCGACATAATTTCTCGAAGCCGACCGGATCGTATCGCACGGCACCCGTGCCGTAGACAAGCATTCGGGATGATCTGTTGCGTCCGGTGTCACCGCCCATGGTGACTTCCCCTGTGTCATGGAGTGTGCCGTCCGCTTCCCTGCGAATCTCCTCGATCTCGTACACGTCAATCTGTAGGAACTGGACATGATCCGGATCAGGGTTGAATGGTGGAAAGGTCACTTCCTCGATAGGGTCGGCCACCGTTCGCGGATATGGCACGGCATCGGTGAATATTCTTTCCGCTCCACGCGTTTTCACGATCTGCGCCGTAGAATCGCCTGGTCCTAGTCGTTCCGGTCGACGTGCTGGATCGTCGCTACATACGATCAGGTCGCTGCGAACGGGTTCCCGACCGAAAACGCTTTCCTGGTCCCGCAGGCGATAATCGTATGATTGTTCGTCCTCGAGTAACGCACTGTCATCGATACGATTCAAGGCATGATCGACTCGGGCCTGCGCAATGATAATGTCACTGACAGGTCGTTGACAACTGTTCCTTGGATATACACCGACGCGATCGGTCTCCCCGTTTTTTCGATGGACCAGTCCGCTGGAATCCGATGAATAACTCGGTGACATGCTGCCTCATTCCATGTGGTGGCGATGGAAGTGGATCTCCGGATTGATTTCCACATGTAATGTGTTGAATGCAGATCGGACTCTTCTCGAGCAAGATCTGCATATCGAGGAACCCTGCTGGTCATCGGTCTCGATGGGTGATCAGGTCGACCAGACTCAGCAAGTCCGCAGCGGCGCCCGGTTCGGGGCGAGCGTGTTCGAGTATCCGGCGGGCGATCGCGCAGTTCTCCCGGGCCGTGTGTTCGGCCCAGTCCCGGCCACCTGCGCGTTCGATCAGTCGCGCCAGATGTGCCTGCTCCGTCGGATCGAGTGGTTCCGGGTCGGCATAGCGGCTGGCCAGCTCTGCACTGGCGGGAGTCGCGGAGTTCAGAGCGGCCACCACGGGCAGCGACTTCTTGCGCCGCGCCAAATCCGCATGGATCGGTTTGCCGGTCAGCGAGGGATCACCCCAGATTCCCAGCAGGTCATCGACCAGTTGATAGGCCAGACCCAGATGCAGACCGAACTGACGCATCGTCTGCAACCGGTCGCTATCGGCCCCGGCAGCCCACGCTCCCAGTTCGCACGAAGCGCCCAGCAGCGCAGCGGTTTTCCCCTCGGCCATACGCACACATTCACTCAGCGAGACCGTCTGCCGATTCTCGAATGAGAGATCTTCACTCTGGCCTGCGCACAATGCCCGCAGCGCTCGACTGAGAATCTGCACCGCGACGGTATCCTGTGCGGCGAGCACATCCATCGCGACTGTCAGGAACAGGTCGCCGGTCAACATAGCTGCGGAGTGCCCGAATTGTGCCCAAGCTGTGGGACGATCCCGGCGGGTTCGATCGCCGTCCATGATGTCGTCGTGCAGTAGTGAGAAGTCGTGCACCATCTCCACCGCCACGGCGGCGGCCACTGCCCGCTCCCGCGCGGCGTCGGCGGGACCCGTGCTCAGGGCTGCGGTCGTCGTCAATACCAACGCCGGGCGAATCACCTTGCCGCCACCGTTCATCGGGAGTCCATGCGCATCCCACCACCCAATGTGATAGCCCCCGATCCGAGCTATCCTCTCGGGAAGACTGCCGACAATCTCCCGGTACGTCGGTTCGAACACCAGTCTTGCGTCTTCGAGTATTTCGGCAGCCGATTTTCGCCCACGCGCCTCAGCAGTAACCGCCACAGCGACAATCCTCCGAAAATCATGTGCGAGCACGCGGATCCGGATCCGCGTATGAAGGTCAGGCCCTTGCACGCCCGTGATCCGGCCACGACGGATTATGCCATCACCTACTGGCCAATAGTGTCTGTGCGCGCGACATTCACGCGCATCCGGAGAAGAAGTTGAGACACGTACGTAGACTCTTCCATCGTAACGATGCGAGTTCGGAGTGCGGATCGTCGACCGCCCTCCACCCAAAACGGGTCTTGCCTCAAGATATCGGTTCCTCTCTACTCATCGAGACTTGGCACCGCGAGGAGCTGTTGCCTGGAAGACCCCCGGATTCCAGCGTATCGACATCAGGTGATCCTTTCGCCGAACCATGACACTTGGGCCCTAGAATGAAGGTCAGATCCGCTCTCTTTACCCAGGTGCGGACTAAATTTGCGTACGTATGTCCAGAATACTTCCCGATTGTGCGACACTGCGATTCAGTGAAAAATGCTGCTAAGCGTGCGTGACGCAGCAGACAGGGTAAGCAAGATGGGAACGGTTGCGGCGTGGATGCACATATCACTCGACGGCCTCGTGCGCAGAGGATCACCAGATGTGGTGGCTGGTTACCGGATGATCCGATGACTATGAGCTTCGTTTCCATTCGCGCGCAGCGACCGGCTCATCGATGCGGGAATCATCTTGTAGTTGCCGCTGCACGCGTGAATGGCCTTAGATGTCGGCAATTCTCTTGCTTGGCTTCTCGATTCGCCGATCGAGTACCACCCATCGCCGATTGGAAGATGAAAGGTTGAATATCGGCAATGAAAGCAGTGTTTTTCGACGGGCCGGGACGTATCCGTGTTTCCGAAGTTCCCGACGCTAGAATCGTCGAGCCGACGGACGCGGTCGTAAGAGTCACCTTGTCTTCTATCTGCGGTACGGATCTTTCGGGCTATCACGGGCATCCCGTGCTGCCCGGTCCCGGCGCCGGACACGAATTCCTCGGTGTTGTGGAGGACGTCGGCGAGCAGGTGCGTCTTCTGCGTCCCGGCATGCTGGTGGTTGCCCCGTTCATGTGGTCGGACGGCGAGTGCGGGCCCTGCCGCGCCAGCATAACGTCCGCTTGCGAGCAAGGTGGTATGTGGGGCGGTGAGCAGGCTGGCGGCCAGGCCGAGGCCGTCAGAGTTCCGTTCGCCGACACGACTCTGGTCCAGTTGCCCATGCTAGCCGATGACGAGCGACTGCCCGCGGTGCTCACCCTCGCAGATGTCATGGCGACAGGCTTGCATGCAATTCGAACTACAAGGGTTTTCCGCGGGGCGAGCGTGGCAGTGGTCGGTGACGGCGCTGTGGGACTGTGCGCGACCCTGGCGGCGGCCCTTGCCGGAGCCGAACAAATCATTCTACTCAGCTCACACCCTGGTCGTGCCCGCCTCGGGAAACTCTTCGGTGCTACCGATCATGTTCCCGAGCGTGGCGAGCCTGCCCATGAGCGAGTGCTCGACCTGACCAAGGGTCGAGGCGTCGATGCGGCGCTGGACTGCGCCGGCGGCGGACAACCGTTCCACACGGCAGTCGCAGTGACCCGGCCCGGCGGCTCGGTCGGTGTAGTTGGAGCACCACACCCGGAGGGAGTGGACCTGACCTACCGATTCCTGCGGAACGTCACCGTGACGGGCGGGTTGACTCCGGCACGAGTCTATCTGCCGTATCTGCTAGACGAATTGCTCACTGGCCGACTGGATCCCGCTGCAGTCTTCGACCTGACGGTGCCGCTCGACGACATTGCCACGGGCTACCGCGCCATGGCCGAGCGCACCGCTATCAAAACGCTCGTCCGAGTATGACGAGGTGAGCACGACAAAAGAATCATCCGACGATTGTCGTTATAGCGATACGAATCTTCTCGCAAGCAGGAGAAGTCGAGCACTTCCCTTGCTTGAAATAATCTCGATCGACTGTCCGCAGGCCAGCGTCGAAGAAATCCGCTGTTATGAGTATTGCCACCTTCGATCTGTCTTGCCAGAAAGTTCGTGTCGCATGAGAAACCCGTCAATGCCTGTCGCGTCCAGATCGCTTACGGCCACCATTCGAATACTGGATAGGATGACTCGGAACATTCTGAATCGGTCGGCCGAGCACATCCAAGTCGCGGTCGTCGATCAGACGCTGAAACGCGTCGGCGTGCGTCACGCGTTCCTGTTCGGGCCACTGGTTGCATTCCCCAGCAATGAGGACGCTGCCGACCAATGCGATACGGTCTTCCACCACTCGCCAGCGAGCAAGGGTGCAGAGTTGGCTCCTCGCGTCGTGCGCACGACGGTGTTGGCCTGTTCGCGGTCTCTGGCGCGTGGTCACTCGGTCATTTCTGCGGCAGTATCGCCAGCACTGGTGGCCGTGCTGGGCATGGAGTACGCCCCTACGATGGCCGGAGTCCGAATGCCCGCTGGCGAGACACTTCGAACGGCTGGTCTAGCACCCTTCATATTGGACGGGCTAGACGCGCTCACGTTTGTGAACGGCACTTCGCTGACCGCGGCGGCGGCCGGATTGGCAGTCGCATCGGCTCTCCGGTCGCATATTGTCGCCATGATATCGACTGCGTTGTTGGCTGATCTTCTGGGCAGCGATCCGATCCTCCTTTCCGACGAGTCGCAGGAGCCCTACGGCAAACGCTGCACTCCACAATCGCTCGGCGCAACCCATTGGTCTTCCCGCAACGGGGCACGGTGGAGCATGGGGGAAATTCCTTCGGCGAACCGCAATCTGATGTTGGCGACGAGGCCCGGCAAGCAGGATGGCGTGCAGGGCGTTCGGCCGGCCACGGCGGCGATCGTCGCGGCGATGTGTCGAGCGGCCGCACCCGCTTCCATGCGCAGCCTGCCGACCAACGGCCACGCCGGGGACGTCGTGCCTTCCGGTACGCAGGCCGCATTGAACGCGCTCGACCTGGCGGAGTCGTTGCGCTGGTTACACGGCTCGCTGGCGGTCGGGCTGCGTCAGGCGGTGCACGTTGGCGGACGCGAGCCCACCTCACCCGCCAGCGCAACGATCCTGCACCGCTTGATCGCCCTGGTTCCCGCGATCGACCCCGAACGGCAATTGGAGGTGGACGTGCGCTGCGCGGCAGATCTCCTCGACACGATCGCCGACGAGCACGACGATCCCGTCGACGCGCGCTGAGGCAGGCCTTGATGGTTGTGTACCGACAGGTCCGAGCAGGCAGGAATGTTCGCCGGAATGCGCTCGACCCGCTGTACTTGCCGCCGCCCGCCTCGGCGTTCATCCCCTGTCGGCACACTGACCTGTCGCCCCGCGGTGTGCCGTGGCACACCTCGATTTCCGCGACGGCGTATGCGCCGCCATCAGTGGAGGACGCCGCGGTGTACCGGTGGATTCTCGGTCACCATGCGTCTTTTTGCGTGTGGCGGCTTTTGGCGCAGGCCCTTCGCGACCTGTCCGCCGGATCAGAATCCACCTCAGCGCTGGTCGACCGAACCGCGCTGCTACTCGATGCGTACTCGGTACTGATACTTTACGCGGGCTCTTGTTCCACTGAAATCCACGGGAAGACCATACGTCCCTTGGTGATGGCCGCCGACCCGGCCTTCAGCGATCGATGGGCACGTGATTACGAGCCCGTGCACCCGTTATTACGCGAAATTAGTGCGACGCACCATCTGAGCAAGTTCACTCCACTGTCGAATGCGCTGAAATCCAATCTTATCGTGCACAGGGCAGCCGCCGCTCATCTGGTGCCCAATGGTGAGTCGCTGTTGCGTAAGTACAGCGACGATCCGATGGAACCGCCGACCGAGGCGCAACAGGAGATCAACGACCGGGTTTTCCTGGTTGAGCGTATCCCGATCTGCAGCAACGAGTTCTTCGCACAATTCGCGACCAGGCTGGGGCAGGTGCGATCCGACCTCGTGCACCGGCCGCTTCCCGTGCCCTGCGGATGGGCGGGCCTGCCGAGCGCCCATGCTGACGTCGTCACCCGATTCCACCGCGAGAGCGGTCGCGTTTTGTCGAAACTAGAAGGAAGCTTGTAGTGAACGCATTCAAAACAGTCATGCCCCAGCGACTCTATGAGTACCTGCTGGCGCATTCCGAGCCACCGAATATAGTGCAGCAGAAACTTCTCATCAGCACCTTGGAGTCGAGCGAAATAGCAGAAATTCAGGTTCCACGTGAGCAGGCCGCCTTCCTCACCCTGCTGGTGAGGTTCATGGCCGCCGAGCAGATCGTCGAAATCGGCACGTTTGCCGGTTATTCCACGCTGGCGATGGCACTCGGACTTCCGCCGCACGGCCAGCTGATCGCTTGCGACATCTCGGCGGAATGTAGCGCGATCGCCCGTGACTCCTGGCATGCCGCCGGTGTCGCCAACCGGGTCGAAGTCCGGCTGGGACCGGCAGCGGAGACCCTGCGGGACCCGCCTGAGGCGCCCGACACCGATCTCGTGTTCATCGAAGCCGACAAAGTCGACTACATCGACTATTGGGACCAACTCGTGTCTAGAGTGCGTCCTGGCGGCATCCTCGTCGTAGACAAGGTTCTGTACTACGGCGAGGCGGCCATCGACAACCCGGCGGGCAACGCCAGAGCCATTGGCGCATTCAACGATCGGGTCCGTAACGACGACCGCGTCGAGTCTGTGAGGCTGCCCATCGCAGACGGGTTCGCCGTAGCCAGAAAGAAGGACCTGTGAGAACGCCAGCAGCCGACCCGATACTGGACATGAGAACCGACACGTCGGGGATCGACGCCGACGACTACGTTCGCGCGCTCATGCAGTGGCATTTCCACCCCCGTACCGGCAGCCCGTTCTGGCTACGCCGCGCAGCACAACTGGATTTTGACCCGCTTATCGACATAGAAGGAACCTCCGATCTCGCGCGATTTCCGAATGTTGTCAACGACTTGCGAACCTGCGCCGTCGAGGACCTGATTCCCCGGGGGTTGGGGTCGAACCCGGGTATAGCCGGGGTCTTCGAAAGCGGCGGCACGACCGGCACCCCGAAACGCCTCGTTTTCTACGATGAATGGATCGATACGTACGTGGCCTGGGAGGATTGGACCTACGAGCTGGCCGCAGCGGGGCCGGTCAACATCCTGGCCGTCGTGCCGTCGGGTCCACACATGCTCGGTGAGCTCGCGACCCGGCAGGCCCGTCGTTCCGGCGGAATGAAGTTCTCCGTGGACCTGGATCCGCGGTGGGTAAAATCACTGATTTCCCAGGGGAAAATCGCTGAAGCCGATGCATATGTCACGCACCTCATCGATCAGGCCGCGGCAATTCTGCGTACGCAAAGGGTGGATCTGCTGGTCATCACTCCACCGTTGTTGGAGCGGATGGTGCGGCAAGACGAGTTGGTCGAGCTGATCAACCGGTCGGTGCGCAAAATTCATTGGGGTGGTGCCCACATGGACGCGGATTCGCGTCACCTCTACCGCACGGAAATATTTCCGGAAATAATCTTCCGCGCTGCGTACGGGAGTACCACCATTCTCGGCGGCGCGCGTGAGCGCGTCGATGAGGATTTCGACAGCTCCCCTATTTTCGACAGCTTCTCCCCTTACGCTTTCTTTCGGGTTGTCGATCCGAATACCGGCGCTGACGTCGAATTCGGCGAGCGTGGGCAGGTCGTGATGAACTATCTCACCAAATACGCTTTTCTCCCGAACAACTTGGAACGCGATATGGGCTATAGAGTCCCAGCTCCTGCTGGCGCGGTGGGATCGTCGGTGGCAGACGTCGCGCCCGTGGCATCCTTTGCCGGTCACCAGGTGATCGAAGGAGTGTATTGATGCCCGAACTCGTGGACATCGATGCGCTGGGCGCTCACGGCGTCTACCGCAGCTGCCGCCGCAGCGACATTGTGAGTCTGGCGGGCGATAAGATCGGTGAGATCAGCCAAGTCCCGCCGGTATATATTCGGCGAACTCTGGCTGCTATGCGCGCAGCGACAACGCCGCACCTGGCTGATCGGATCACGATGCTGAACAAGGCAGCCGACATTTATGCCACCGGTACGCTGTTCGGGCTCGCGCCCGGCGACTACGCGCGTGTGGTTTCTCGCGTGTCGGGGGTGCCGCTGCCGGTGGTGATCGAGTCGATCGACTCGATCACCGAGGCATTGCGCACAGTGCAATTCAGAGTGGAATCGGCGATGCCCCGGGGTGCAGTTTCAGAGGGAGCCGAGCCGAAAACCAGGAACGGCGCAGTGGTGTGGACACGCAAGGGGCACCTGTTCGCCGTGCACGCCCCGGGCAATACCCCGGCCGCGCACGGACTGTGGCCCGAGGCGTTGGCACTGGGCTATGCGGTGGCGGTGCGACCATCCAACCGGGAACCGTTCACCCCGGCCAGGCTCGTCGCGGCACTGCGGGAAGCCGGTTTCGACGAGCGAACGATCACGCTGTTGCCCACCGACCACGCCACCGCAGAGGTCGTCGTCACCACAGCGGACTATGCAATCGTTTATGGCGGCCAAGACGTAATCAACACGTACGCCCACAATCGCCGCGTCCTCCTCCAGGGCCCCGGACGGTCGAAGATCCTGGTAACCAATGACGTCGACTGGCGCGATATGATCGACGTCATCGCCGACTCGGTGAGCGGCCACGGCGGCGCAGCGTGTGTCTGCGCCACCGCAGTTCTCGTCGAAGACGACCCCGCGCCGCTGGCCCGCGCTCTCGCGGAGAAACTTGCCCGGATTCCCAGTCTCCCGTCCGACCATCCCGAGTCGGTCCTGACAGTCCAACCGGTGGAGCGTGCGCGACAGATCGACGCTCAGCTGCGCCGCACCGCGCAGGGCACCCGCGCATGGCTGGGCGGCGACACAATCGTCGATGAACTCCCCGGGGGAGGCGCGGTGCTGCGACCTGCTGTACACCAGGTCGCAACCGCGGATGCGCCGCAGCTCCAAGCCGAACTGCCGTCTCCCTGCGTATGGGTCGGTCCATGGCAACCCGAGGACGGTATCGCCCCATTGAAAAACTCCCTTGTCCTCACCGCCATGACAGAAGACCGCCAGCTCATCGAAAACCTGCGTGCCGAGCCGAGTATCACCAATCTCTATCTCGGCGGCACCTCGACGACTCACAAGCAGCCAAACCTTCCCCACGATGGCTATCTCGGCGAAGGTCTTATGCGAACTAAAGCGATGATTGGTTGGTGACTTGGCCGGGACGCTTTACGGAGACGAACCTGCGGCGCCGTGGAGTCACAACCTGCGGCGACGGCTCGCTGCTGCTGTTTCTACCGGGCCCATTCCTGTCACCAGCGACACCGGGGTTGTCCGTTGACAACAAGAACAATGACGAATTGAAAGAGGATAGGTGATGGATTCGAACTGTCGTAGGGCACTTGTCCTTGGAGGTGGTGGCCTGACTGGTACGGGTTGGCTGGTCGGCATGCTCTATGGGTTGGCTGAGGCAGGTGTCGACCTGAGCCAGCCCGATGTTGTCATAGGAACGTCGTCAGGGGCGATTGTCGGCGCGCTGATCACAACCGGCGCCGACCTGGAGCATCTGTATGCTAGGTATCTCAGTCCGCTGCATCCTGAGCCTGTGCGTGAGTTGAATGCCGCTGCGCTGGCGAGCCTCGGCTCGATGATGGCCGGCGAGGCAAACCCACAGCTGGCTCGTGCGCGGGTAGGGCATGCCGCATTGGCTGCAGCACAAACCGCTTCGGCAGACGACGTGAGCGACTCCGTTGCCGCTCGGATACCGGCATCGGATTGGCCGGAGCATCCGACGCTGCTGTTGACTGCCGTCGATGCGAACAGCGGAGAGTTCGTCGCACTGCGCCGACAGGATGGCGTGCCCTTGCAAACGGCTGTCGCCGCAAGCTGCGCACTTCCTTTCGCGTATCGGCCCGTGGAGGCACTCGGACGTCGTTGGATCGACGGTTTCCTCAGATCGCCGGCAAATGCGGATCTCGCCGCGGATTGTGACCGGGTAGTGGTTCTCGCCCCAATGCCCGAGGGATTCGGGCCCGGCAAGGTGGTCGATCAGGCGGCAGACTTGGCCGCAACAACTGGCGCCTCGGTTGTCACGGTGGTTGCCGAGAGAGTGCCGGAAAATCCGCTCGACCCCTCACAGTTGGCTACGACGGCAAAGGCCGGCCATGACGAGGCGGCAGCGGCAGCAGCCGAAGTATCCCGCATTTGGTTCGGATGTTAGGAGTCAGCTATGTTCAGGCCGGTTGAACGTGCCCTCCCAGGCGGTGAGTGGGTCGATGACGTTCTGCTCAGCGGGCCTGGTGCCCAGGAGTGCATACGTGCCACACGTGTGCTGCGCTATGACGGATTGTGGCAGGAGGTCATCGAATCCCAGCGCATCTTAGCGGACTTGGAGGTGGGTCCGGATGCCTCAGTTGCTGTCCAACTTCCACCTTGCGTTGAAAGCACCGCTGTCATTCTTGCCACTTGGCGGCTCGGTGCCAGGCTTGTCATAGTCGATCATCGCGTGCCGCAGGAGCAGTGGGAAGGGATAGTGGACTGGTGCCGTCCACAGGTAACGGTGACTGCAGCCAACCTGCAAGCCGGTCGAGATCAGCTTGCGGTGCAATATCGTCCCCGCCCCGGACAGCCGCGAGACAGCGAGCACGCACTCATTCTTTTCAGCTCGGGCTCGACAGGACTGCCGAAGGGTATCGGGCGGACTGTCTCGGATCTGATGGACGAGGTCGAGAAGACCGCCGGCGTCGACGGCGCACCAGCCAAGGGCGAATGTATCGTTGCTGCAATCTCTTTTGCCTACGCGTATGGGCTGTTCTGGCTCTTGCACGCGTTGCGCTCTGCTTGCACCCTCATCATTCCGGAACAGGTCACCGCGCACGGCCTGCTGCGCTGTGTTCAGGACAGTATCGGTCCCACAACACTTCTAGGTGTGCCCTTCCACTTGAAAATGCTCGCAACGGTTTCGGAACCACCGCAGCTGCCACAATTTCGTCGTGTCGTTTCGTCCGGTGAGGCTGTCGACGCCGAGCTGTGTGAGTTGATTGCCGAGCGCTTCGGTGTCAAGGTCGGCCAAGCATACGGTATGACGGAGGTGGGCATGATCGCCGCTGACCTCGATGGTCGGTTTCGGCCGGCGGTCGGCGTTCTCGCCCCTGGGGTGCGGGCAGGAATCGATCATTCTGGAGAGCTCTTGATCGCCATGGAGAAGTCGCCTTACGTGGACGAATCCAAGGAGAAACGGTGGGACAACGGCTGGTTTCGCACAGGGGACGCGGCTACCTTGTCTCCGGATGGTTTCGTGACGCTGCACGGCAGGCTCGACTCGCAGATTGCGGTCGGCGGCCTGAAGGTTGACCTGATGGCAATAGAACGGATCGTGACCAGCGTTGATGGCGTGCGAGAAGCCACCGTGGTCCACGATGGAAGAAGTATTAAGGCATATTTGGCACTGGCAGAGAGTGGCTCGGTGGATCGGGTCAGGGCCGAGGTTGGGCGCAGGCTCGCCGCGCACCAGATGCCCAGCAACTACCATGTCCTGCCCACATTGCCGGCCACGCCGACGGGCAAGCGGATTCGCGATCCACGTCGCCTGGCGCAAGCAGCGGAGGAAGCTCGATGAGAAGCAAGGCTGAGATTCAGTTCCGCGAAGCGCTACGCGCCATCGGATATGGGGACTCCGCCGCATCAGGGTCGACGGTTCTCGGCGATGCGGGCTTGGGGCTGGCCGCCGATAACCTTATCGAGCTGGTTCTGGCTATGGAGAAACGCCTTGGCGTGACTTTTCCCGACACGAGCGTCGAGCGGCTGGCAGCCATGGCAATCACCGAAATGGTCAGCATTTTCGACGCGCTGGTGGATCGCAACGCCGAGGCGATTGGCGCTCAGTTGCCAACTCGAGCAGACGTCATCTCACTGCTCGGTCAACTGAATGGCGCAGATGCCGAGGTTCCTGAACAGATCAACTCTCTTGCACGGACATGGCTGCTGCATTCTATGGAACAGCGTTACGGACAAGCTGTCCTGGTATCGAGCGATGAGCTCCACAAGATTACCGATGTCGACAGCGCAGTTGAGGTTCTGCGAAGGGCGCTTCGCGCCCACGTGCCGACACCGAGGGCGCCGAGCCCAACACTAGAGTAACTTACCAACGGTGGAAAGGTTTCTGCCGCACCGGGCCATTCGCCGTCAGTACCACCCCGCTGACTACTGTCTCGCCACGTAAACAGCATCCAGACCAACTTCAGGAGACCCGCACCCACCCCAGGCCAGGGCGGTGCGGAACATCGCTTCCTCGGCGGCTTCGTATTCTCTCGGGAAAGTGGATTGAAGGCGAGTGGAACCGGAATTCCACCAACGGAGTCGTCCTTTACGGAGGAGACTCCCAGCTCACCAGCGCCGACCGCGAGCACGCCGAGGTGTCGACGCTCGCTTTGCACCTACTGCAATCGGCACCGAGGAAGGGCTTCGTTCAGCAGTGTTTTCGCGGCGAAAGACCCTGCGTATCACACCGGCGGTTGCGGTAGGTCGTGTCGACGAATTCGACGAATCGCTGAGCATCCTGGAAATTGGACGCGATTCCGAAGGAGACACGCAGCGCACCGCCGGTGGGCAGGCCGAGTTCGGCAACATACGAATCGATCGTGCCAGGAGGCTTTCCGAGCAGGCCTAGCAACGCCGAGCGGCCGATGTTGAAGGCAGCCTCGCCAGCGCCAGGATTGCAGAAGCAACCCGTGCGTAAAGACAACCCGACCGCAGAGGACTCGCGTGCTACCAGACGCTCGTCGACGACGGCCCCGGAGTAGTCGAGGATATTCAACGCGATCGTCGCACCGCGGTTGACCATATCGCGCGGGCCATAGATGCGGACCACCGGAGCGCCGTTGTCGTGCACGAGCGACAGTAAGCGATCCAGCAGCCACCCGGTCAGGCAGCGGGTACGCCGATCGATCACATCGATGCCGACTCCGTGCAGCCATTCGAGACCATGTTGGATGTCCGGTATGGCGAGGAAATTCACTGTACCGTCCTCGAATTCAGCATGTCCCGCGGTAGGTGTGTACCACCCGCCCTCCACGCTGGCGGCCTGAACGGTGCCGCCGGAAAACCACGGCCGCCGCAGTCTGGCCAACGTATCGCGGCGGGCGACCAGACAGCCGACTCCAGTCGGATAACCGAAGACCTTATACCAGCTCACGGGAACGAAATCGGCACGTACTTCGGAGAGATCGAGCTCATGGGTCGGCAGGTAGGCGGCGGCATCGAGCAATACATCGAATCCGTGATCATGTGCGATGTCAACCCATTCGAGTGGATGCTGGACGCCGGTGAAGTTGCTCTGCGCTGGGTAGGCGAACAGCCCACGATGTTTGTCGCGTCCATCCGCCGCAGCGGGCGAGTGCGATTCCCTCACCCGGCGGCCACCCAGTGCGGCGCGAACAGCAGCCTCGGTCACTCTGAGTTCTGTGCCGACGAGAGGGATGTACTCCGTTCGAGCGCGCCTGGAGTGTGCGAATTCTCGAATGCCATTGACCGAATTGTGGTTGTCAGCCGTCAGGACGAAACGGATCGACCGACCGAATGGGTAGGCCTCGCCGACTAATCGGCATGCCGCCGTGGCGTTCGCCGTGAAGATCGCCGTATAGTCCTGCGGTGACGCGTTAAAATGGGCGAGTACGGCAGCCCGGGCAGTCTCGACACCAGCCGTCGCCGCACGTGAGGTGGGATTGTCTGAATGGGGATTGCCATAGCAGCCCGCAGAGACCCATTGGTTGTGTGCCCGGTGTTGGGCGGCCGCGGCCAGCCCTGCGCCGGTGTAGTCAAGATAGATGTCCTGGTTGCGGTCGAGATAGTCGTATTCGGTGGCACGGAGGTCATCTATTACAGCGGTAGTGGTGTATTCCGGATACTCGGCCAGAAAATCCTCTGTGCTGATCGTTCGCGCGCCCTGGCCGCTCATGGTTAGTCCTCCTATCGTCGTGCGGTTCTGTCGCGTCTCGGGGGCAAGCCACGTTGCCGGATTCGGTGTTATAGAAAGAGTGCAAGTATCGCCGAAGTAGCGCGGGACGTGAATCCTGTATTGATCATCGGGGCGGGCGTGAAGCCAACCCCACCTCGGAAGGCTCGCTCGGCGGACGGCTCTGAGGGCTGCGCCACCGATAACAGTCGCAGTGCGACCCGGGCCGCCCATAACCGTGTTGCAATAGCGCTGGGGTGGCACCGTTGCCGAAGCTGCCTGGCCGCCCGGCGTACGGCGCCAGCCGGGCCGGCAGAATCTGTTTCCCGTTGTCAGCAGAAGAGCTTCGGCAGCCTGCGCTGCAAGCGCAGCCTTTTCCGGTGCCGCGAGCGCGGTGGCGACAGGCAATGACTCCACCCGGAGCCGCCGGCAAGCCCGAGCCGGTCAAATCGGCCCCTTCGCTCGAGACCGAAATCGTCTCGTGCTTCAGGGGAATTCATGTCGCATGGATGCGACGACAACATCGCCGCCAACTTTCATGCCTCACCAACCTCCTCTGAACTACGAGCTGCCGCAGCCAGTATCGGACCGGTGCAGTTGTCGTCAGTCCTTCTTCCTGGCAAGTGTGAGCCCGTCCGCGATGGGCAGCATCACCGATTCGACCCGGCCGTCGGCGCGGACCCGATCGTTGAACGCGTCGATTGCCGCAGCGTTGCCGACCGGGTTTTCGCCTGCCGCCTCGCCGTAATAGAAAACGTTGTCGGCGAGCAATACTCCGCCGGGTCGCACCCTGGGCACAAGCTGGTCCCAGTAGTCGATATAGCCGACTTTGTCGGCATCGATGAACACGAGATCGATATCGGCGGTCTCGGGCAGGTTCCGCAAAGTGCGGGAGGCGGGTCCCAGCCAGAATTCGATGCGGTCGGACACACCGGACGCATGCCAGGCGGCGCGGGCGATCGTGATCCATTCCGCCGAGACGTCGCAGGTGATCAGCCGACCGTGCGGCGGGAGCCCGAGCGCCATCGCTAGCGTCGAATAGCCCGTGAAGGTGCCAACCTCAACGATGCGTTCGGCTCGGGTCAGCCTCACCAGCAGAGTCAAGAAGGCGGCCTGCTCGTGTGGAATCTGCATCTCCGCGACGTCGCCCAACTCGGAGGTACTGGTGAGCAGTTTCCGCTGCACGGGGCTCGGCGGTCCGACGTGCGTAAGCAAATAGTCGTAAATCCTCGGAGTCATGACCACATTCTTGAATTCGCTCATTCCAGACTCTCTTCCAGTCGGGACAATACGACGGCGCTCTCTCGGTGAAATAGCGCGACCACGCCGGTCTGCTGCGCCGAAAGCCCCGGCCATCCACAGGAAACAGGCAGCGGTCTATGGACGAGGTCGGATCTCACCTGGCCCAGCTTGGTGACGAATTGTGCAAGGAACTCCTCGCGGCAGATCGCGATTCGTTCGACACCGAAGAACCGGTCACTGACTTGCCGTTGCGCCTCGGTCGGGGGGGCCAGGTGATCGTCGCTGTGCTCACGCAGCAATGATTGGCCAATGGGGACAAGATATTTGGCCACCGCTCCGTGCACGATGTTGTTTAGTTTCAGCGCCGTCGACAGCGGGACCAGCGTGTTCGGATGATACGTCAGGCGGATTTCGCGCAACAACGGATGGATGGGCTCGTAGTCGCGCGCCCATGTACCACTGAAAGCGGAGTCGGCGGCCATCATCGAGGGCCGAATGGTTTCGCCGTAGACTTCGGCGGAACAACTGCCGGCATAGAGCATAAGCACCGAGTACGCGTCGAATAGCAACGTGGCCCTGCTGACCAGCACCGAAGCCCGAGTCGATCCGGCGAGCAGGACGCGAAGTGTCTCCGCCATCAACCGCCACACGCAATAGGCCGCATGGTGGCCAACCCGCCATCGGTACGCCGCAGCGCCCCCGACTGTGCGCGACGGGGGCGCTGCCGGGGAGACCACGGTGTGCCACGGCACGCCGCGTGGGGACAAGTCGGCGTGCCGGCACGGGGTGAACGCAGACTCGGGCATCGGCAGGTACAGGGAGTCCACCCCGGCCCCGCGAATCCGTCTGCGAGCCAAATGTTTTTGGAGTTTGAACATGGCAGCTCAGTTCTCACCGCTGGTAGCCCAGATCGGTGCACTCGTCAGCGATCGTATCGAGCAGATCCGCTGCGGAGCGTACGTCGGCGTCCAATGGCCGGTCGGGGTCGATCGCGGGCACTAGGTCGATCAAGCGGTCCAAGATCGCCGCGCATGCAGGCGAGGTGGGCCTTCGGCCACCTATATGCGCCGCCTGACGCAGCGCAACCGCCAGCGAGCCGTGTAACAACCGCAGCGACCCCGCTAGATCGAGTGCGTTCAGCGCGGCCTGCGTGCCGAAAGGCACCACGTCTTGGTTGTGAAGGTTGGTCGGCAGGCTCTGCATCGACGCTGGTACAGCGGCTCGACGCATCGCCGCGACGATCGCCGTCGCGGCCAACTGAACACCTTGCACGCCATGCTGTTCGCCTGGCTTCGTCGCCAACATCGGGTTGAGACCGCCGTTGCGATGGGGATCGACCAACAGATCCAATTGGCGCTCAGCTAGATTCCCCACCTGCACGGTACTCACCGACAATAGATCCGCGGCAAACGCCACCGGCTGCCCAAAAAAGTTCCCCCCGTGCACCACCGCGCCCTTTTCGGGGAAAAACATCGGATTGTCGCTGATTCCGTTCAGGTCATCGACGACAACGTGCTCGACATGCTCGATAGATGTGCCGACGGCACCGAGCAATTGCGGAGTGCAGCGTATGCTGTACGGCTCCTGCAGCGGACGGGTACCCGTCGGCGCAGTGCCGTCTAGAAATTGGCGCATCCGGCCAGCTGCTGCGCGCGCCTGTGAGTGGCCGAACGCATCCAGCAACTCATCTGCCAGAAACCCCGGATCGCTGCCGAGAACATCGGCCAGCAACGCGGTCAACATCATAGCGACCAGATGCGACCGACGAACCGACATTACGGCTAATCCCGCCGCCGCTGCGGTGAGCGATGTGCCGTTGACCAGCGCGAGCGCGTCTCGCCCGTCCAACACCAGCGGTGTCAGCCCTGCAGATCGCAGCGCGTCGCCAGCGGGCATTCGAATTCCTGACAGATAGGCGCTGTTTTCGCCACGAAGCGCCCGTGCGACATATGCAAGCGGAATGAGGTCGCCGCTCGCGCCGACCGAGCCGACCCGCGGCACAGCAGGAGCGAACTGCGTACCCAGCATCGCTACCAGCGCAGGCAATACTCCAGGGGAAATGCCCGAGTGGCCACGCGCCAGAGACCACAAACGGGTCAGTACCGTAGCGCGCACTACGTGAGGCGGCAAGTCCTCGCCTTGGCCAGCCGACAAGTGCCCGACCACGTTGTTGCACTGATCTGCGGCATCCCGGCGACCAGAAAACACGACCAGCGGGCCGAACCCGGTGGTCGTCCCGTAGATATCAACTCCAGCGGCGATGCGGTCCAGCAGAAAAACGTGACATGCGTCGACGCGTTTCAGGGCGTCATCCGCGATCCTGATTTCGACCGGGTCGTTCACCTGTTCCAACATGTCCAGAGTCAACCGCCCTGGGATTTGAATGGTGACTCCACGCGATCCAGCAGCTATAGCATTAACAGACATTGACAACCCTTCGGTGTGATCACATATTAAGAACGTGATACTGCCCGCAAGCCGACCGGTCGGGTCGAGCCGGTGGCTGGATACAGTGTCCTACACCGGATAGATGTCAACATCCGTGACTACACCGGAGCTACGTATGCATCTGATTAGTATTTCCATTTCTCGATTTCTGACGGTAAGGAGTCTTCTTTTCCATACGGCCGTCGAGCAGCCGACGCAGCCGTGAATTTTCGGCAATAAGGGAGGCTCGCCATGCCTGTCATCGCTGAGATATTCTGCGATTCGGTGCTCGTACTCAGTCCGTTCTATGACGCGCTTCCACCGATGTTTCCGGCCCTCCTGCCAGAGCGGCGAGGGGTGATACCATCAGGGGTACTTCCACGACCTGACCCGACCCCGCAGCGGTAAAGCCGGAGGCACCCAAACCTCTTTTGAGCCTTCCTCATCGGCGAGTGCGGCGTGTCGATATATCTGATCACCTACGGCGGCGCCCATCCCGCTCTACTGATGGCGGCAGGATCGACGCTGCGGCCGGTTGGGCCAAGAGCAGCGGCTTTACCGCCTGTGGCTCATCTAAGAGGTCAGCACCGTCCCATTCGGTATGCGTCCGTCGGGGCGGGGTTCCCACTTCCATAGTGAGGTCGGCGTCAAGCCCTGGTGAGGTGGTCCCCGACCTCGCCCAAGTGCTGCTGGGTCTCAACATCAGTGTCACCGAGGTACCCGGCGATGCCACCCAGGACTCGTCTGCCGTTATTGCCGTGATCGGATCGCCGGCAGCGACAGATTCGGCTGCCTCAGCCGAAATCTGCCGCAGTGCTAAACGGTCACCGACTGTTTGTCACCTCTGTAGCGTGGCACCTCGCCCGCGAACGTGGACTCGTTCCGCGCCTGCGAGGTTACTTTCCAGCGAGCTTTCAATTCGGCGATCCCTCGGATGACGCGCCCGGTCCGGTCTCATCGATTGATGGTCGACCATCAGCTCGGCTCACACTCGCCGCCCGCGCAGTTCGGCCGCGCTCGGCGGGTCGGCGCCAGAGCGGGTGCAGGTGATCGCGGAGATCAGCACCGCCTGGTCGAGAACAGCCGTCAGGTCTGGTTCCGTCATCGTCCGCAACGCATCCCGGCGCGCCGCCCCGAGCAGGTCGCGATCGCGCAGGCCCGCCAGCAGGCCGGAAGTGAACGCGTCGCCAGCACCGATGGTGTCCACCACCTCGATACGCCTGCCGGGCACATGGATTCGTTCAGGGGCAGCGGTGGTGGCAGCCAGGCATCCCTCGGAACCGAGGGTGATTACCACCAGTGCCGGGCCGCGAGTAATCCAGTCGCGCAGCACGGCCTCCGGACTGCGCTGTGGGTACAGCCAGGCCAGGTCCTCCTCGCTCGCCTTGACCACGTCGGTGAGGGGGAGCATCGTCTCCACGCGTTCCCGGGCACGAGCGCGAAGCATCAACTGTCGGCGCGTGTTCGGATCGAAGGACACGGTGACCGCCGAACGGGCGCGTACCGCTAGGCGCTGTATCACCGCCGCGCCCGGCGGCAGCATCGCAGCCAGCGAGCCGACATGCAGCGCGACAACCCCGCCGTCCAGCGCACCGTCCAACTCGCTGTCGGTCCACTGCCAGTCCGCAGTGCCATCGATCTGAAAGTCGTAGCGGGCCGTGCCGTCAGCATCGACGTACACGATCGAGAGCGAGGTCCGCTCGACCGCCTGGACAGCGCAATCCAGCCGGACATCATTGTCCTGCAGATATTTCCGCAGCCGGTGCGCGAACGGATCGCTCCCGATTCTGGCCAGCAGACGGACCGGCACAGCCAGCCGGGCCAAGCCCACCGCCACATTGGCAGGGCTACCGCCGGGCACCGCCTGATATCGGCCATCCGATCCTGCGGGCACCAGATCCATCAGCGCTTCGCCAGCCACCGCGATCAGGCCCACTTCACGGTCAGGCGCGGACACGGCTATTGGTGACTTCCTCCCCCGCCATGGCCCCGGTCATGATCGCGACGGCGTCGGACATCGAGAATTCGTGCGGCTCGATCACCGCGACCCGCCGACCCAGCCGCTGGATATGCACACGATCTGCGATCTCGAACACGTTAGGCATGTTGTGGCTGATCACGATTACCGCCAAGCCACGGTCGCGGACCTCACGGATCAGGTCCAGCACCATGCCGGTCTCTTTGACGCCAAGGGCAGCGGTCGGCTCGTCCATGATCACCACGTGCCGCGCAAACGCCGCGCTGCGCGCCACGGCCACACCCTGGCGCTGGCCACCGGACAGTGTCTCCACCGCCTGCTTCATCGACCGGATGCCGATTTTTAGATTCGCCATGTGCTGCTGGGATTCGCGCACCATGCGGTCTTTGTCGAGCATTCGGAACACTGAGCCCAGCACGCCCTTGCATCGCAATTCCCTGCCCAAAAACAGGTTGTCGGCGATGCCCAGGGCCGGGGCCACTGCCAGATCCTGATAGACGGTCTCGATCCCGGCGCGTCGGGCGTCGATGGGTCGGCGGAAATGAACCCGCCTGCCGTCCAGCCGGATCTCACCTTGGTCCGGCTCCAGTGCGCCGGACAGCGCCTTGATGAGTGACGACTTCCCAGCGCCGTTGTCACCGATCACCGCGAGGATTTCATTGGGGTACAGATCGAAATCGGCACCGTCGAGCGCGGTGACGTGCCCATAGCGCTTGACCAGGCCCCTCGCCTGTAGCACCGCCATCGGTGTGCTGGCCGCGAGCCCCGTACCCGACTGTTCCGCATTCGCTTCCATAGCCCGCTCCACGTCGTTCACCTCTGCCTCCCACGGTTGAACTGGTCCCCCGCGACCGCCGCGATCACCAGGATGCCGGTAATAAGAGTCTGATAGATCGACGGGACGCCGATGAGCTGCAACCCGTTGCGGATGATGCCCACGATCAGCGCGCCCAGCAGTGTGCCGATCACGCTACCGCGGCCGCCGAACAGGCTGGTGCCGCCGAGCACCACCGCGGTGATCGAATCGAGGTTGTCGGTCTGCCCGGCGTTCGGATCGCCAACGCCGGTGCGCGCCACCAATAGCAGCGCGGCCAGGCCGTAGAGAAGGCCTGCGGCGGTATATACGCCCAGCAGCACACGTCGGGTGCCGACGCCGCTCAGCCGCGCGGCCTCCGGGTTGTTGCCGACCGCGTAGACATGCCGGCCAGCCGAAGTCTGCCGCAGCACGTACCAAGCGATCGCGAACAACACCAGCATCGCCACCGAGCCATAGGTGATGTCGGTATTGCCCAGCGGGAATGTATTGTCGAAGAAGGTCAGCTGGCCCGGCAGGCCCGAGATGGTCTGCTCCTGCGAATAGAGATGGGTCAACGCGAAGGCGATACCGTAGGTGCCGAGCGTCACGATGAACGGCGGAAGCTTCACAAAGCTCACAAGGGTGCCGTTGAGCAAACCAAATCCAGCGGTGATCAGAAGCCCGAGCAAGATCGCCAGGATCGGCGGCATCCCGCTATTTATGGCCAGCTTGGTCATGGCGATATTGCCCAGTGCCATCACCGCGCCGTTGGACAGATCGATGCCAGCGGTCAGGATGATCAGTGTCTGGCCGATCGCCAACGTGCCGACCACCATTACTTGCTGGATGATCAGCGAGAAGTTGCCGCCGGTCAAGAACCGGTCGGACTCTGCGCCGAAGAACACGCCCGCGATGATTATCGCGGCGATCGGGCCGAAATTCGAAAAGGCCAGTACACGTGCGAGCACCGACGGATTGGGCTCCAGTTGCGACTGAGAGGTGATTGTTGCGGTCATGTGATTTCCTGCTCCGATGCTCTCTAATAAGCCGGGACGTAGCTATCCCCAGCAGTTGTCCAGGCCGTACTGGACATCTCTCGAATCGACGCCGACCTGCGGCTTACCGGTGATCAGGGTGACGCCGGTGTCGGTGTAGCCGGAGGTATTCTTGCCGTTCCTGGCGTGGTCTACGATCGCCTGCACACCATCGCCCGCCATCTTCAGTGGGTACTGCTGAGAGGTGGCCGCGATCTTGCCGTCCTTCACCGCTCGCACGCCGGCGCAGCCGCCGTCGATGGAGACGATCAGTACATTGTTCTCCTTGCCAGCGGTCTTCAGCGCGGTGTACGCGCCCAGCGCGGAGGGTTCGTTGATGGTGTAGACCACGTTGATGTCTGGATCCTTTTGCAAGCATGTCTCCATCGCGGTTTGCGCCTTTGCTTGATCACCATGGGCGGGCTGCGCACACACCACATTCGAGGCGATGATGTCTCGAGTCATGTCCTGAGTCGTCTGGGCGGCGCCGTAACCGGAAAGAAAACCGTTGTGCCGCAACACCCCAACGGTCACGCCGGGGCTCAGATCGATCATGGCTATCTTCACCGGCTTGTCGCCCTCGACCGCTTTGACATACTTGCCTATCAGGACGCCAGCGGTGAAGTTGTTGGTGGCGAATAGCGCATCGACCGCGCTCTGCGGATCAGTCGGGGTGTCCAGCGCGATCACCTCGACCCCCTTGGCGCGTGCCTTCTCGATCGAGGGCACGATCGCCTTGGCGTCGCTGGCGGTGATCATGATGCCCTTGACACCCGCGTTCACCATGTTCTCGACGGCGGTCACCTGGCTGGCGTTGTCGCCGTCGAATTTGCCTGCGGCGGTGATCAGCTCGATCCCTGCAGCGTCGGCGGCCTTCTGCGCGCCCTCCTTCATCTTGACGAAGAACGGGTTGGTGTCGGTCTTGGTGATCAAACCGACTCGGAATCGCTCGTTGCCGCCGGAGGATCCCTTGCCGCAGCCACCGGCGGCGATTACGAGGGCGGAGACGGCCAGACAGGCTGCCACGACCCGGAGGACGCGGGCCGAAGTGACACGGGAAGACATCGATGTTCTCCTGCAGAGACGCTTAGACAACGTTGTCAAATACCATAGGGCGTAGCTCGTTTGACGTCCAGAGTACTTCTCGGCCATCTGACTGGCATGGGATAATCATGTGAGGCACCTGATGCAAGAAGGAGGTCACGACAATTGACAACGTTGTCGCTGCCCGACGACCGCGACCGAACGAAGCGCCGGGGCGCCACTATGCGCGAGGTGGCCGCCCTCGCCGGGGTAAGCATCAAGACGGTCTCTCGCGTGATTCGGGGAGAGGGCGGCGTTTCCGCCGAACTGGCCGCACGGGTCAGTTCAGCCGCCGCCATGCTCGACTATCGGCACAACCTGGCGGCCAGCACGCTGCGCAGGCACGGCCAGAAGACCGCCGCGATCGGCTTGGTGCTCATGGATGTCGCCAATCCGTATGCCGCGGCATTGCACCGGGCGGTGGAGGATTTCGCCCACGAACGTGGCACATTGGTATTCGCGGTGAGCAGTGATGAGGATCCCGTCCGCCAACGGGAGCTGCTCAACGCACTGTTGTCACGCCGTGTGGACGGCCTCATCGTGGTGCCGGCCGGTAGCGACCACGGCATGCTGCTGCACGAGCATCGCCGCGGCACGCCCATCGTCTTCGTCGACCGCAAGCCTGCCACCACCGAAGTCGACAGTGTCACAGTCGATAACCGCGACGGCGCACGCAAGGCGGTGGAACATCTGGCCGCACACGGACACCGCCGGATCGCATACCTCGGTGACTTGCGAACTATCTGGACCGCCGCCGAGCGCTATGCCGGTTATGTGGAGGGCCTAGCCCGCGCTGGCATCACCCTCGACCCTGCCCTCATCTGCGCCGACCTTCACTCCGCCGCGGCGGCAGAGGCCGCAGCCGCCGACCTGTTACACCGCAAGGACCGCCCGACCGCACTGTTCAGTGCGCAGAACCTCGTGACTGTGGGGCTGCTACGCGCGCAACAGAAGCTCGGATTGCAATCCGACATCGCCGTAGTGGGCTTCGACGATCTACCCCTCGCCGAACTGTTGCACCCCGCGCTTACCGCCGTCGTCCAGAATCCTGCCGCGGTCGGCCGTACCGCTGCCGAGATTCTTTTCAGCCGACTGGACGGCGCACATCACCCACCACAACACGAGGTCATCTCAACCCGTTTGCTGATGCGTGGGTCGGGGGAAGTCCCACCGGCGGTCGCACACTGATCGCTCCCTCACTTCCAACTGCCGGTATCCACAGCCACCGCGGTCACGAAGACGCGGGCAGGGCTCGCGATTAGTCACGAACATTCGCAAAGCCCGACATCGGTCCGGCGCAGCCGCAGGAGGCCGCCGTCGCGCAGTTGTCAATCGGTCGGCTTGCAAGAAGCCTTAATGCGGGTAACTGATGATTTGCTCAGCACAGTACGAATCGAGTTTCCGGCCATGCCGAGGGTTGCGCTCGGCAGATCTGCACGCATGACTGCCGGGACCGGACCGCAGGCACCGCCGAGCTGCGCACCCCGTCCCGGCGGTGGCAAATCAGTCTGCACGCCATGCGTGCCGAAGTAATCGAGAAGTCAGCGAATGCGGCAAACTGCCATAACTCCGCCACCCAGTTCCCCGATTGCGCGCCTTCCCAGCCGCCGTGGGGCCGGGGCGATCCAAAACGGCAAGGCCGGAGTTCCACTCCGGATTCCGCTGGTACGTGCCCAACACGTGCGCCAACACACCTGCGTGGAGTCCCGTACCCCACGGGACGAACTGGCAGTTGCATGCGGGTGGCATCCGGGAAATCGACATGGGGACAGCTGCCGAGGCCGTGCGGGACGGGTGACTCACGGCAGCGGCACGTCGGCGAGCCTCCGAGAAGTCCAGCCAGGCGGGCGACGACAGAGCGCGAGCCCACTTGGAGGTGGGATAGGCGTCTTTGTCCTGGTTGACGATCTTATTCGCGGTGTATTTCGGATCCGTTCGCCCACGAAGCCGAACAAATGCCAGGACACCGGCCGCCCCCGCATGTAGAGGGGTATTGCATTACCGGTTAGGCAACACCGCAGCAGCTGCCAGCGACCGTTCTCCGGGAGGAATCCGCAGGCTGTCACCACGGACATCGGGAAGCGAGGTAGCCGGTCACGACGCTGGTGTGCCCAAATCAAGCCGCCACAGCCACCTGACCCGACAGCTATAAATGTCGTTATCCCGCGATGTATTGCGCCGATAAGTAACGGCCCGTTTAATGGTGTAGTCAACGGCGACGTAACCAAAATGTAACCTGACATTCCCGGTTCGCGCGAGGTGAAGCCACATGCGACAGCACTTGCCGAGACTTGATCCCGACTCCGGCCTGTTCCACGCATGGGATCCGATGCGCTGGTCGCCGCGGGCCGCAGTCGGGCGATGTCGGGTGTGGATCGCCGCCACCCGTCCCAGGCGAGTCACCGCCGGTGTACTCATCAACTTGCTGTTTCTGGCTTTGATCTGGCCTCTCTCGGGTAGTGCCGCCGCCGGGCGATCGGACACGAATACCAGCAGCCGGAGCACGTCAGCGATCGACGGACTCGCCTGGACGGATATCCGTGACTCCTCGGGAATTCCGTTGTCCAACTACCTGTTCGCCACCGACAGCAGCATTCTCAACCCCCTCGAGACTTCGATCGCGGTCGTGCTAGGACTCCTGTTTACAGTATTCATGGTCGTCGTAATCAGTGCGATCTGGCTGACCGGCTTCGTGGTGAGCTTTCGCTGGCTCGATTGGCTCAGCACACCGTTGAATGCACTTGCGGACGGCCTGCGGAATCAGATCGCCACCCCCATCATGCTGGCCGTGGCGGCATCGATCGGCGCCTTCTTCGTAGCGTGGTTCATCGTCCGCGGATACCATGCCAAGGCTGTACTGCAGGTCGTGGCCATGCTGGTGGTCGCCGTGACTGGGGTCGGCTATCTGGCGCATCCGCTGGCCGCTGTTTTGTCGCCGAACGGCCTGCTGGCCCAAGGACGCGATGTCGGGATCTCGGTGGCGGCGGGGCTCAACGGCGACTCCCGCCCGGATCCTAGATCCATTGTCGCCGACCTGGACACCACCTTGGCCGACAATTTCGCTCGACATCCGCTGCAGGTATGGAATTTCGGTCATGTGATCGACGATTCACCTCGGTGCCGAACGGCCTGGTCGTCGGGAATACTGGCGGGCAGTGAAGCGCAGGTCACGAACGGGATGCGTGACTGTGGCGACGCCTTTGCCCACACCAAGATCATGAATCCGAGCCTAGGGCAGGTCGGCACCGGCTTGATACTTCTGATTTTCGGGACCATTCTCCTGCTGTTCATGTCCTACCTTTCTATCAAAATATTCCTCGCCGCACTGTCATCGATCTACCACGCGATCCTCGCCATTTTCGGTTTCGCAGCCGGCGGATTCATATACGGCCCCACCCAGGAATTCCTGGTACGCAACCTTGTCGACACGGTCGGTGATGCCCTGGCACTGGTTGTCTACACCACGTACCTCGGTTGCTACACCCTTGTGCTCGACCATGTATTCCGATCGGCACCGGACAGCGGCATGGCCGCGATCTTCGTCGGGGGGATTGTGCTGATCGCGGGCTTCATACTCCTGCGACGTCTCGATCTTCACCTGCTCGGCGGCCAGCGCGGGACCGCAGAGAAGATTCGTGCGGCGCTCGAGGGGAAACCGGCACCGGCCAGCGGCCCATCCAGCGGGATCGGCGAGGCAAGCCTGCGCTACTCGCTGTCACCGGGCCACGTCATGGGAACAGCTTTGCGTGATGTCGCCGAATTCAATGCGAATCCCTTGGCATCCTTTGTGTTCCGTCGCTCATCACCGTTGACGCACTTCTCGAAGCGCATGCAAGAAATGAACTACCTGAATTATGAATTACTTAGAGGAACCGTTCCACAGGGGGCCGCAGCAGGCTGGATGGGACGACTCACCTTGGGAAAGAATGCGCACGATGCGGCCGCCAGAGCTGCCGTGCGCGACTTCGACGGCACCCACGCCCGCGCCGCCGCGGCAGCGATGACTACTATCCTCAATCTCGGCGCCGACCGCGCCGACGTCATGGGCGCCCTCGCTGTCGCACGTTTTCCCAGAGAAATACGCAGATGGGCGGCCGAGGCCCATGCTCGGACCATGCAGTCCGCCGAGGACAACCCGATGGAATATGGCCCGCTGAAACGAGTTGCCGCCGCCTTGGACCTGGCCGAAAATTCTCGACAGTTCGGCATCGTCGAGCGAAACGCCCACAATGCTCAATTCGCTGAATCGGCGGCAATGTTCTACCGCCTCACTCCCCGACCCGTGCGCAATCGCAGTGATGCGAACTGGGAAACCGATCCGTTGATCTGGGATACCGTGCGGCGAACCTATGCGACGTTCGATGATTTCCAGCGCGTGGTAACACCAGAAAGGTTTGCGAAAGCCGATGAAGACACCCGCAGATACATTGCCTATAGGCTTTCCAGAGATCTCGCCGAAACGGCAGAACGGTATTACCACTCCCCGGACGAACCAAATATCCGAAAGGAAGCGATGCGGCGAAAGAATAGGGCCATGTATGTCGATCTTCGGCTCGCGGGCACCAATATAGGCCCATGGACTAATTAGCGTTCCTCAGCAGTTGAGCGATCCACACAAAACGATCCCACACAAAACGAGTAATCCGAAGTCTCGTACCCACCCAGATGAAGTGGCTCCACGAAAAGAAGTTGCACTGACTCATTGTCGTCGGTTTTGCGTGCGTCTTGAATTGTTTTCGACGATATCAAGATCCGGATCGGCAGTAGCCTGGGCGGGCCCTGCGGCGGGCCACATGGTCGACGCGCTTGTCTTCCGTACCCGCAGCGGCGACTGAGCCCCGGTACTCGGACAGCCCGAGATCACCGCGGTCCCATTGACCTGTGCGGATCCGGCGGCCGATGGCCTCTCGGGTCGGGAAATCGGCACCGCAGTGGACGAGCACATCGAGCGCGGCCAGGTGATGGCCGCGAAGCTGGATGCCGAGGCCCCACTCAATTCCGGGACGGAGATTTGGTCGTCGCGGTGCACACGTCGGTGATCGCGCTGACGGCGGTCCGGGCATCGGCTGGGGCGGTCTCGGGCGCCGTGCCGCCGGAGGTCTCAACATCGGTCCAGCAATCGGAGCCTCGGGCAAGCCGCACAGTAGAAGATGGTCGTAGAGCGTACATTTGGCGCGCTCATGCGCGGCTGTGGCCTCTACGACCGGGCCCGCTCATCAGAATTCGGCGCGGCACCTCTTTCGCCTCGGTGGTCAACCGCGCCGCTCACTGACCACATGGCCGATCACCGTGTACCCCATACGGGTATCGGAGCGACATCACCGGTAAACACCCGGTCCGCGCGCCACACCGATTCCGATAACGAGTCCGCCGGTGGCGATGACCTCGTCCCGGATGCGCCAGGCCCGCCCGCAGCGCCGGTGCCGCATTGTCCGGGAGAGCAATCGGCGCACCGAAGATGCATAGCACCGCACCCTCGAACTTATTGACCAGAAACTTTGTTCTCCTCCGTCGCCGCGACGACGAGCGCGAGCAGTCGATTGAGCTTGGCGACGAACTTTTGCTGAGGCGGACCGTTAGACAGCTCGACGGATCCGATGACGTGTCAGCGTTTACGAAAATCCGCAGGTAGCCGTTTTCCGTTCACGTATTCGGGCAGGGCTGCGTTCACGTAATCCCCCAGCGGGAAGGCCGTCGCGGCTGGTGTGGTCCTCGCAGGAGTTGGCTGCTCCCATCGCTCGATGGTGATGGGAGCCCGTATTGGCGAGGAGAACGTTAGACGTGGTCGATATCGTCGAGATCTTGGTTCACTGGCATGCGGGTCGTTCGCAGAGCCAGATCGCGGCCAGCCTCGGGCTGGACTGCAAGACAGTGAAAAAGTATGTGAACCCGGCGATCGCGGCCGGGTTGTCGCCGGACGGGCCGCAGCGCTCGCCCGTGGAGTGGAGCGAGCTGGTGCGGCAGTGATTCCCGCAGATTGCCGATTCGAGGATGCGGCAGACAACGTGGCCGGAGATCGGGCAGCCTTGCGAGTTCATCGTGGCAATGACCAAGGCAGGTGTGACCAGGCAGACGATCTGGCAGCCGTTGCGTGATGAGCACGGCTTGACAGCGTCGGTGTTGTCGCTGAAGCGGTATATGGGCGCAGAAACAACTAGCTACGGTGGAGAAAAACACCTTGCCGCTTGCGGGGCACCGGAGAACTCACTTGCCATTAGATATCAGCCCCCCTGAGTCCGGCGATATCTATGTCCGAGAAGGGAGAATTCATGCCGGGCCGTCGACCCCGGCGACGAGATCTCAGCTTTACGTGGCAGAAACGCGGAGCCCGACGTGGTGGCCAGAATGCAAGTTAGTCGGTGAGACGGTCGATAGATTCGGCCGCCCCAATTGTGGCGGCGCCGGAGTGGCTGGCAGGATAACAGTGCCAATTGACATCAACTCCTAGAGAGTTGTATTTGGCGTAAAGTTCTTGTCCCATAGATGCCGGAACGATTGAGTCTTCCGTGCCGTGATAGAGGTGAACGGGCGCACGAACAAATTCACGGCCGGCGGTCTCATTGGCCAGAATGTGGTACCATCTGGGGTCGTTCCACGGGTCAGGGCGATTGCACCAGTGCCCTAGAGGGGCGTTGTAGGAGACGAGGATTGTGGCGGCATTCAGGCTCCCCGCCCGCTGCACCTCCCATTGGCCGGTCTGATTAAGGATCTGGTTGAGAGGAATCTGGGCATAGGCACGACTAAGTCCAATTAGCCCAGCCAAACCAAGTCCCGACCAGATGCCGCCGTCCAGTCGTGGTAGAAGGCTACGTAGGTTGGCGATGACTGCTCCCGCGGCGACGCCGGACAGGTGCAATTCTGGGGCGTATCGCGGTTGTTGTTCGGCAGCCCAAACTGCCGTTCGGCCGCCCACGCCGTAACCCCAGAAAGCGCAGCTTGTGACCGAAGACTCCAGTAGCAGTAGATCCTGCGCTGCGCGCACGAGGTCGAGCACCGTGTGAGCGGCCGCACGCCCGGCGAGGAAATGATGCGGTCCCAGACCTGTTACTCCTAGGCACAGCCCATCGGGCACACCCACAGTCCAGCCGCGTTCGAGTGCCATCGAGACAAAACCGGCTTCCGGTTCGCTCCCGTCCGCCAGCAGCTGCGACGGCGCGCAACGGCCGCCGAGGCCGTGGAATGCGGGACAATACGCTAGCAATGAGTTCAAACTTTTGGAACTCGGAGTGATGACGATGCCGGAGGCGGGAACGGGTTCACCGAGACTAGTGCGAGTAGAATACACCACTTGCCACGCTCGCTTCACACGCTGGAGTTGCGGCACGCGAATGGTGCGTACCCGCAGTATTTTTCCAGGCGAGGTGCGCGGACCAATTGGAATGTAGGCATAAAAACCGTCATCATCGGCGGGTGCTGGTTCTGTCACGGTAATCCTAGGTCGGGACATGTAGACGGTGAAGGTTCTTACAATCCGGGCATCAGCCACTAGAGCTGACCGCGCGCGGCAGAGGGGGAGCCGAAATAGCACTTGCACCGAGTAGGAGTGCGCATCCTTATTTGCAGATTCGTCAGACTCCGGCGTGACCCTTAAGCCGTGCGCTGGGCGGGTTCACTCGGGTCGGACACCGCAGATGAACAACCGCCCCCGGTTGGATGCAATCATGCTATCACGCTTTTTGAGGTGCTGGGTTCATGAACCTGCATTCGCCGATAGCCGTAGATAAGCAGACTTCCACAAATGCAACACAATTGTCTGCGGGTACGATCGTGTCTCACATCCGTGATTAGGGTGGACATACGTATGCAGAACAGCGCTCCGCTCCCCATTGCAGAGGCATCGCCACTACTGCCAGCCGGTCGCTTGCGTGTCTGGCAGCGATACTCACGTCGCTACTGCGCGTTCCTGCTCGGGCACTCCCTCTCACCGCCGCGCCAAGCTCAACCCGAGACAGAAAGCGAGGCCCCGATTTCGAAGTCATCTAAGAGCAACCTATCGAGTTCGGTTGCGGAGTCTTCGCCAGCAGATGAGGGCGGCGGCGAGGTAGAGGAGTCCTTGATGGATGTCGGTGCGTCGTTCCCAGCGGGTCGCCAGGCGCCGGTACTGGTGCAGCAGGGCCAGGGACTGCTCGACGATCCATCGCCCCGTCACCCTGTCGCGGGTGCCGCGACGGGGGATGTAGCTGGTGATACGACGTTGCCGCAGGTCGGCATACACGCGCGAATAGGCGTAGCCCTTGTCCGCGATCAGCGCCTTGATCCGGTGGCGTGGCCGACCCGCTCGGCCGCGCAGCGGCCGGACCCGGTCGAGCAACTCTGGCAGCATCAGGTGGTCGTTGACGTTGGCACCCGACGGCGTGACCGCGAGAGGTAGCCCGTTTCCGCAGGTCAGGATGTGGTGTTTCGAGCCGGTTTTGCGGCGGTCGACTGGGCTCGGACCGGTCGCGGCGCCCCTTTTTTTCGCCCGCACGTGCGAGGCATCGGCGATGACCCGGCCGAAGTCGATCAACCCGGCGGTATGGCAGTGGGTGAGCATCGCCTGATGCATCGCCTCGAACACCCCGGCCGCTTGCCAGTCCCGCACTCGTCGCCAGCAGGTCATGCCGGACCCGAAGCCGAGTTCTTGGGGCAGGTCTTCCCACCCGATCCGGTGAACAGCACGAACAGGAATCCCCTGGAACACCAGTCGGTCGTCCATCCGCGCCGGCCCCGGCGTCCCCGGTGCCCGCACCGGCAGTAGCGGTTCGATCACTGCCCACAACTCGTCATCCACGACCCACGGCGCCGCTACAGCGAAACATACTGCACCGCAACGAGAGTCACCGCCACTCAACAGAACCTGTTGGGAGCTCTAAGTGTATGAGGCCATGACGTTGGTGACACCGGTGTGGAGGCGGCTGGCGGGCGGGCGGTTCCCGGCGGCGGTGTGCGGGCGATGGTAGTTGAAGTGG
>NZ_JBITBU010000036.1:0-36649 GCF_044452545.1 Nocardia sp. NPDC051900
GCACCACCGACCGGACCTGCCCGGTCAACCGGGCGGTGCGCCGCTGATACCGCTCCAGCACACCGGGCACCTGCTCACGAAACGTGCTGCGACAGTCGATTGTTGGGCACACGAGCCGACGAACCCGCACCCGCACCACCACCGGGCGGCCATCCAGCGGCACGTCCGTCACCGTCCGCTGCTGATAGCCGTGAACCCATGCGGATTCGGCCCCGCAACCCGGACATTCGGCTGGACCGCCGGCCGTTCTCGCCCGCACCGAGACCCGCATGCCCTCATCGACCACTTCCTCCACCACCAGCGGTGAACAACCCCGAAAACACCACAGCAGCAGCCACATTCACCTCGCACACCACGACATCGTGCCGTCACGGCAGCGTCACCACCGAAAGTGGGACAGAGCCGAAAGTTGGGACAGAGCCCCATTTTCGGTGGTAGCGCGGTGGCGGGTAGAACTACCGGTTCGTGGGTGTTGTCAATGTTACTGTGGGCGTGGTGTTTTCGGGATTGTCGCCGTTGATCGTCGAGGATGCGGTGGTGGAGTCGGGTCGGGTCGTGGTTCGGGCGAGGACTCCGGATTCTGCCACCGCCTGCCCTGGCTGCGGCGCGTGGTCGACCAGTGTCCACGGGTATCACGATCGGACGGTGACCGACCTGCCGTTGGACGGCCGACCAGTGGTCGTCCGTGTGCGTGTCCGCCGTCTGCAGTGTCCGACCCCGTCGTGCCGGAAAACCTTCCGTGAGCAGGTTCCCGGTGTCCTGGAACGCTATCAACGACGCACCACACGCCTGACCTCTCAGCTGCGTGCGGTCGTGCGGGAACTGGCTGGACGAGCAAGCATCCGACTGTTGCGAGCATTGTCGATTCGCCTCTCCCGTCATACCGCCATCCGGACGCTGCTTCAGATCCCGCTGCCGCAACGCCGGGTGCCCAGTGTCGTGAGCCTCGACGATTTCGCTTTGCGCCGCCGTCACCGCTACGGCACCGTCATCATCGATGCCGTCACCCACCAGCGCATCGACGTGCTGCCCGACCGCAGGTCGGAGCCTGTCGCGGCGTGGCTCAACGCCCATCCCGGTATCGACGTCGTCGTGCGCGACGGCTCCACCACCTACGCCGAGGCCATCCGCCGCGCCGAGCCCGGTGCGATGCAGGCCTCGGATCGATGGCACTTATGGCATGGACTCGCCCAAGCCGTGGAGAGGGTGGTCGTAGCCCACAGCGGCTGCTGGTCGACCGTGGCACCGAAATATCGACAGGTCAAAGGCGGGACCACCACACTGCAGCGCTGGCATGCGGTGCACGATCTACTCGATCGGGGAGTCGGGCTGCTCGACTGTGCACGCCGGCTGAACCTCTCGCTCAACACCGTCAAACGCTACGCCCGCGCGCCCGAACCCGACCGTCTGCGCCGCCCACCGCAATACCGGCCCTGCCTGGTCGACCCCCTACCGTGACCATCTGCGCGCCCGCCGCGCCGCCGACCCCGGGGTCCCGGTCCTGCAACTATTCGACGAGATCAAAGCCCTCGGCTACACCGGAGGACTCAACCTGCTCTACCGCTACATCAACCAGGGTCGCCTCACCAGCGACCGCATCACCCTCTCACCCAAACGCGTCGCCAGCTGGATTCTGACCCGGCCCGCCGACCTGCCCGACACTCGACGCGCCCACCTCGAAGAGATCACCGCTGCGTGCCTGGAGATGACCGCGCTCACCGACCTGGTTCGCGAGT
The DNA here is from genome assembly GCF_044452545.1 of Nocardia sp. NPDC051900. Lineage (NCBI taxonomy): Bacteria > Bacillati > Actinomycetota > Actinomycetes > Mycobacteriales > Nocardiaceae > Nocardia > Nocardia sp. NPDC051900. The sequence continues at coordinate 1,737 of NZ_JBITBU010000036.1, forward strand.
TCGCCCAGCTCATGACCGAACGCCGCGGCAGCCACCTCGACAGCTGGATCAAGCAGGTCCGCGAAGCCGGCCTGACCGAACTCCACCCGTTCCTCACCGGCCTCGACCAGGACCACGCCGCCGCGATCGCCGGGTTGACCCTGCCCTACAGCAACGGACCCATCGAAGGCGTCAACGCCAAAACCAAGCTGATCAAACGCCAAATGTACGGTCGCGCTAGCTTTCCGCTGCTCCGGCACAGGATCCTCCTCGGATAAGCCCGGGAGCCGCTACCACCGAAAATGGGACAGAGCCGAAAATATGGGACAGAGCCGTTGGCTGGACAGATCCGCGCAAACGAGGCGCTGGCCCAGTTGCAACTCTGGGTTGACCGGACGGAGCATCCCCACCTTGCCGCCGAGGTATCAATCCCTTATCCGCTCCTACGCCGAATGGCATATCATTCGCCGCGCCCGCCGCCGCGCAGCGCGTGTCCCATTCAGTCATTACGCAGATCGATCGAACCGCCAGCGGATCCGCACCGTCATCAACTTCCTGCTTTGGCTCGATAACACCGGGACCTCCGTCAGCGGACTCACCCAACACCACGTCGACGCCTACTTCGACACCGCCCCCACCAATCCCGCCGCTCTTTGCACCTTCTTCTCATGGATGCAAGAACGCCGCCTGGTCACCGGCATCCAGACCAATCGGCCCAAAGATAGCCTTCCGCAGCGGTTTCAGGATCAAGACGACCATGCTGAGCAGCTTCGTCGCTGCCTGACCGACGATTCGCTGCCGCTGGAGGCTCGGGTCGCCGGCGCCTTGGTGAGGCTCTACGCGCTGCCAACGGTCCGCATCGTCGCACTCACTACGGACCGATTCCGCCGCGACGACACCTTCGCTTACCTGGTAATTGACGAGAACGCTGTCGTTCTTCCGCCCTCACTGGCCAAGCTCATCGAAGAGCTGGTGCAGAAGACAACCACCGCCACAATGATCCGGAGCGCAAAGGCTGGGAATCCGGCTTACCTGTTTCCCGGCAGACCTCCAAGCCGCCCTCGCAACACCCAGTCCTTCGGGGCACTCATGAAACGGCACGGACTACCCGTCCTTTCTGCACGAAATACGGCGATGATCGCCAATATCATAAATCTCGAAGCCGTCGTGGTCGGCGATCTCTTCGGTGTCGCCCCACAGACAGCACACAAGTGGGCTCAATTCGCCAAAACCAGCTGGGCCGCCTACCTCGCTGCGCAGTCAGACATCAGCGCGCCGCTCCCAGCCAGCGAGGAAAACAGCTGACCACAACCTGCACGCGCACCATTCGACACTACGACCGGTCGGTAGTATCGAGTTGGTTAACGATCAGCAATGCTCAAGTTCGCGAGAGGACCGGCGATGGCGACGAGGCGGGAGTGACGAGGCTGCCACACTACGCGGCCATGCTTGCAATGGTCGACGCTCTCCCTAGCGACGATTCTGAATGGAACTACGAAATAAAATTCGACGCATCAGAGCAATCGGCTATGTCGATAAGACCTACGGTTAATATCACGCAATAACAAGAACATCACTGCGGCCTGGCCCGAACTCGGCGACATCGCACCCGGAAATCCTCCGTTTGTCGTCGATGGTGAGATAGTCGCATTCGACGCATTCGGCCGATCCTCCTTCGAGCTGCTGCAACCACGGATGCACCAGCGCAACATCGGCACGATCCGTTCCTTGGTGAAATCGGTCCCCGCCACCTACATGATTTTCGATTTGCTTCACATCGGTGACCGTTCGCTGATCGATCTGCCCTATCGGCAGCGGCGGAATCTGCTGGAACAGCTCGGCCTCCGAGGCCCGCACTGGCAAGTCCCGCCACGACTGCACGGCACCGGCGCCGAGATGCTCGCCGAGTCGAAACGCATTGGCCTCGAGGGCATCGTCTGCAAACGCCTCGACAGCCCTTACTTGCCCGGTCGACGCAGTGCCCTATGGACCAAGGTCAAAAACGTCCGTGACCAAGAGGTGGTAATCGTCGGCTGGCGACCGGGAACTGGCCGCCGCGCAGGCAATATCGGCTCGCTCCTGATGGCCGTGCACGACTCCCACGGCAAACTTACCTACATCGGCAACGTCGGCACCGGCTTCACCCGGGGGATGCTCGTTGAGCTTCGGGCCAGACTTCAACCGCTGCAACGCAAAACACCGGCCGTCGACGTCGACGTGAAAGATGCCATCTGGCTAGAACCACAGGTCGTGGGCGAAGTTTCGTTCACCGAATGGACCAGCGACGGGCGACTCCGACACCCCACCTGGCGAGGGCTCAGACCCGACAAATCGCCCAGTGAAGTCACCCGCGAGCCACAACCCTGAGATGACACTCTCCCAAGAAACCTGACGAGACTCCGGAGGGAATAGCGCAGGGATCGAATACCTACCCTCCACCGGTTTTCATCGGCGCGCTACGGCATCCGAGCTGGCGCGGGTTGCGCGTTGAGATCGATCCCTCCGGGGTGCGGCTACCGACTCGAGATGTGCCCTTTCCCCAGGCTTGAAGCTGTCATGGCTGGTGAGGTCAGGCGTTGGCGTAGCCACCGGCATTCCACACCAACCAGCGGAACTGCTGCGGGGCGAATGCCTGGCGAGCCGGAACACCCGAGGCCGGAGAATGCGGCCAGAACGCTACACCGCACCGACGACAGTATAAACCGGCCTGCCACACCGCATGCGCGGTGCGACGCCCCCGAACGATGCGGCCGTTACGGCGAATGCGGCACACCGCAACAGTGAGCAGCGCAGCGCAAGGCGCCGCCAACCCCCCGAGGAACATGACCATCGCCAGGGCCGCAACCCAGTGCGATACCCCCGGCACGGGATGCGCGATCCCATCGATCGCCGGAACGATCCCTGGCATCGCTGGAACTAGCAGTACCAGTGCGAAGAAGGTCAGCCACCCAGCGGGGGTGCGGGCGGGCTCGCGGGCCAAGCTGTGGGCGAGTGCTGTGGTGTGGGTGCGGTCGACAGTGGCAGTGCCGAACACCGGCACCAGGCCAGTCGAGGCGACTCCCACACCGGAATAAACGCTTGCCCCGAAGCTGGTCGACACACCATCGGCATGCAGAGCGGGCACACTCTGCACCCAGTCGAGTTGCTGGCAGTGCGGACAGGTCAGATCGGTCGGCGATTTTGCGCAGTCACGGGTTGAGTCCCGTCGCTCTACACTTCGGTCGGCCTCTCGACAACACACTGTTCTGGTGACAGCGTCCGCCGCGTCGGCACCAGCGCCTGTAGCCTTCGCTCGCAACCACTTTCACCCGCTCGCGGCCGAGGATCGGTTACCGCGACCATTCTTCGATGGCCGGTATCGCGGCGGCGACGCGGTTGGAGTCGGTTGCCGCCTGCGGACGGCGGCGGGGTCGCCGGGCATATGTTTTTGAGAGTAGTTCACGCCTTGCTTGCCGCAGCCGATCGACCACGCCTACCCTCGTCATCCCGGAGGCGTACCGGCCACCGTCGCGAGACGGTGGGTTGGCACGGCAGCCTTCTATTCCTGGCCCTTGATGACAAGGCGGCATCATCGGGCAGAGCGCGGCCCTTTCGTCGGCTGCATCGTGTAGAGGGGCGGCCGAAAGTTGTCGGGTCGGCTGCGGGCTAGGTGCTCGCGCAGCGCTGCTGTCGCCGCCGGATGGGTCGCGTCGGTGAGTTCGATGACGCGCCGTACTGTGAGAGCATCAACGCCTCGCGCGTCAGCGTGGGCACAATAGCCGTCGATGATGGCGAGCGTTTTCGCATCAGGCATCCGCGGTGGGGAGCGGTGTACCAACCGATTGCGCTCGACATCGATGTCGCTGTATCCGCGGCGCTCACGCAGCAAGTGTTCGATCTCTTCGAGAGTCGATGTCCGCGTGAGGAGGGCTGCCAGCGACGACTCGGCAAGGGCGGCGGCGGCGGCGATTCTGTACACCCGCGTAGTGGCCTCGGTGACGTCTACGACAGCACCGCGTTGGGTTTCGACACAGCCACGCCAGCCGGAGGCAGCCACTGCCAGCAGCGCATTGGCCTCCGATGGATGCCACGACCAGATGTTGGCGATTCCTTCTGCATCCTCAGGTATCAGGTTGACGAATTCCTCGGCATCCAGGGCGATCAACCGAGCTTCGAGCTCCGCAGGGGACAGTTCGCCGTCAACGCCGATACCTGCCACGAGTACCTGAGTCGGCAGCCCGGTGGAAATCGCGGCGGCCAAGGCGACGGAATCGGCGAGTGGACTCCGTAGATTTGACTCAGTTCCTGTGGCGAGGATGTCACCACCGGTGTCGATCACCACGAGCTCATCGGCTCCGAAAAGTGCTGCCGCGCAGCGAATCTGGTGCGCGAGTCCCGTCACCCCAGCCTCGATGTCCATCAGGAGCAGCGGCCGCCCGATATGCTTGGCAAGACGCGGAAGTGTCGATTCGCCGTCGGCGCGTAGAACCGCCGTGGATGGTACCTCGGAGACTCCGTCCCGATCGATCAACCCGTCGAAGTCGGCCCGGTTTCTGGGACCGGGGGCGGGGTCGATCATCAGCCGGTCCCACGAGAAACTCATGATGGCGGCGACCCGCAGAGTTGTCATCTTGTCGGCGAGCAGCGCCGCCGTAACTGCGTCGCCGCCTCCGCCAGCTGCGATTGCTACTGTCGTCATCGTCGTGCGCCAATCAATCCGACTCCTATATTGGCCAGTGGTGTATAACGTTCGGCGCGAAGCGCCCGCAGATCGCAGAAATTTTGCGGGACCATATCATTCGTGGTGACCCGCCGCCCAGTGCAGACGTTCCTTCCGAGCATGCGCTGCCTCCCAATCGGCTTGGCCCGGCCCTCTGAGAGCCGAAGCGGTAAACGCCTTCGCCGAACTCGCGCCACGGACCGGATCGCCGAGTTGGCTGCGCTGTTGGATCTCCGGCCTCGGCCCAGTGGCCTTCTTCGACTACGCGGGTTTCGGCTTCCCCGATGACCAGGGCGGCGCATCCGCGCACCCGGGGGTCGGTGAGGATCGGTGTCGGCATCGCCTTGGCTTGGTGGCCGCCGAGCATGAGGAGTATATCGGATCCAGCCCTGCGGTGATGGTCGCGGACATCGAGTAGGTCGGCGCGAGTAAGTTGAACCCGACTCAGCGCGGCCGCGCAATTGTTCCTCCGACGTGGTGGGCGGCGTAGGTGGCGATGTAGCCCCCATGCCGAGCACGGGCAGTGTGCAGCTCAGCGCGGCGTTCTCCGCGCCCATTCTGCGCGCGGCCGCCCGCGCTTACCTCACGCACGGACAGCAGTAGAACACGCCGCTGGCGGCCGATCTGGTCAACGCGCTGCAGGCCATCGACCGCGTCGGGGCATCCACAGCGCAGATTCGCGGTCGCCGACTACACCAATGACTCTCCCTATATACAACTACTCCCACATCGCCGATAAAGCCGCCGCGCGGCGGCTCAATCCCGACCGGCAGTGGCCGGGGATCGCGCCTTCAAGGCCGCATGGGAGGACATGGTCGGAGACCGGGGGGCAGTGCATGGGCACTCCTCCACGCCGGGCTCGGCGAACGGTCCACAGAAACGGACCGGTAGCAACACCAGGACCGCGTTACGGCCGACTCAACCAGGACTGTCTCAATTCAGCGGCCAGTCGCTCGCCGACCGAAAGGATGAACTGTCGACTAATTCAATGGCAGCGCGCAGCAGCACCCTCGAGGCTTTCGCTGCGGTGAGAGGTCTCTGACCCGTCGACGGTTCATATCGCGTCGAGGTCGCCGATCGGGCAGGGTTGTCGATGAGGACGAGCCGGGGCACGGGCATAGCCGAGCCTCCACCGGTCCGGCGCCCAGCAGCCGCCGCAGCCCAGTGCCTATCGCTTCACCACGACTGAGCCTGCGGCGTGTCGACCGGTGTCGGAACCTCACGCTCGCAGGAACCCACCTCGACCCAGCACACTGCCACGCCGATGTGTATGTCGAGCGGCGGTGAAGGAGCTCCGTCCACGCGGAGGATGATCGGCCCTACCTACTACGTAGGTACTGTCCGGAAGAAATTCGTTGTTTGCTGATGTGGATTGTCCACCCGTACGACGACGATAAGGAGTATCGGCGGGCGCAGGTGCCGGCGTGGAGCGTTTTACCGTGCGGTTGATGTCTGTCAGCGACGAGGGCCACCCCTACTGTGCACAACGACATGGAGCCGATTCGGGCAACGACGCTCAGTGGGCCGCGGTCATCAACTGGATTCGTAGATGACTGCACTACTACCTCTTGCCTACGGGTACTTGCGCGATGGCCTGATCGAGGTTGCTGATGGCGAAGGTGATTTGGGTGAAAACACATTGCGGGCCGCTGACCGCTCGCTCGGCTACGAGTTGGGTACCGTGTTCCATGAACCGCCACCGGACACCGGATTGCTTCGACCAGCGTTCGTCGATCTGATCCAGGAATGCCGCCGCGCCGCAGCGCACGCGGTGATCACACTGTCCGGGCATCTGTCGAACATGTCGGTGTCCCGGATGGTCCTGCGGGCGGCCCTGCAAGTGCGCGCCGACGCGGTCGTCCACGAAATCGGGTATTGAGTCTCCGGGCCAGTCGCCTTGAGACTCAATCGCGGGGCGCCTGGACGCGGTTCGATATACAAAGCCGACAAACAATTATCCGTAGCCTCACGGTTGCCACAGGCAAGGAACCGCGATCGGGTTGCACCGCGACGAGCCAACCCTGTGCTACGGAGACGAGATCTCATGCTATTTCGTCAGTCCGAGCAGCGCGGCGGTTAGGCCGTAGTCGGGGCCGAAGTCGTGCATGTTTCCGGTGCGGCAACCGTCGGCCTTCATCTGTACCCGCTCGCAGAACAGACTGACAATCTCACCGTTGAGGGCGGTAGGGATGATGACATGAACTCGCGCCCAGCTATTTTCGCGATCGATGAGGTTGTCGATGTTCCCGAACACCAGGGCTGCGAGGTCGGCGACTTCGGTGAGACCGGAGGCGTTGTCGCGAAGCTGGCGGGTGACGTTCGTGAGTCCGGTCAACGTCCCCGCGAGCTGGTCCTGGTACTGCCCGAGGGTGCTGGAGGTATTGGCGAGGAAGGTAGTGAGCTGGTCGAGTGTCGCCTGCAGACCGGGGGATTGCTCGGCGAACAGGCCGGACATCTGGGTCATGCGGTTGCTGAAATCATGGACTGCTTGGTCGTTCTCGGTGAGAATGGCGGTGAGTTCGTTGAGCCTGAGGATGATGTTCGAGATCGCGTCCTTGTTGTCGACCCCGACTTTCAGCGCGGCCGACAGCGCTTCGAGGGTGTCGCGGATCTTCGCGCCGTTGCCCTCGAGCATGGGGTAGAGCACCCGGCCCGACATCGGGCCGTGCCCCTGGGCGTCTTCCTGCGGTTTCAGCGCCGCCGCGAACTGATCGATGGTCTTGATCATGGTGTCGAGTTCGACGGGGGTCTTGGTCCGCGACTTCGGTAGGTGTGCGCCGTCTGAGAGGGTCTCGCCCTGTGTGTAGGCTGGGGTGAGTTCGATGTGACGATCGGTGACGATGGACGGCGAGATAAGCGCCGCCACCGCGTCTTTCGGAATCTTCACGCGAGACTCGATCGACAGGTGGACCTCGATGAGCGTGTCTTTCGGTGTAACCTTCTCGACCTTGCCGACCTCGAGTCCGAGGACGGTGACGGGGTTGCCTTCGTAGATACCGGCGATGTTGTCGAAATCAGCGGTGATCCGCGTGGTATCCCTCAACGCGTCGTTCGCCGCGTTCGGCAACAGCGAGCAGCCGCCCACCGTAAGTGCCATCGTGCTGATCGCGAGTGCCTTGACCCGCCTGAACTTGTTCGCCGAACTGAACTTCAGCACGGAGATGCCTCACTGTCTTGCCTGACACTTCATCCCTCCGGGAGGAAGATACTGGATGGAAGGGGTCAATTACGGAGCTCTTGCGTGATCCCGCTGGGGCAATCAGCGATGCGGATCCAGGACTGTGGCGCGGTGCCAAGAATCCCGCCAGCGGTGACAGTGGGTGATCGACCGTCGGGCGACGATTTCTTGCGCCTTCATTCTATTGAGCGCGCTGACTAGCGGATCTCTGTAAACCCCCGCCCATCGGGGCGCCGATCATGCCGCCGTGGACAGTTGGTGCGACGTCAACTTCAGTGGCCTCGGCTTGGACTCCGAGGAAAGAGATTTTAGCACCAGCTTGTCGCTGGCTCTGATCGTCCCGCCCATGGTGATCGGGGTTCTCGAATGTCCGGTCGATGGATCATCGGCACGTTCATGACGCTGACGCGTCTACACTGCGAGAAAAGTCCTTTCGGCCTCTCGCTGGACACATCGCTCCAATCGCAACCAATGTCCGGTACGGCGAGCACCATATCGCCGACCGTCGCGCCATCGGCGTTTAGTATGCGAGTGCCTGCGGAAGTCGACCGCCTCGCCATGCCAGTCCGCGGCGCGGAGTTCCGCCCAATCCGAAGTTTCTGCTCACCCACCCTTTCCTTTCATCCAGCCTGTCATTAAAGCGTCCCGCGAAACCGCCCACCCGAGCACTTGCATGCGGCGGTTTCAGTGAGTACAGATCTGTGCAAGTCGGCGTGACTTGAATCTGATTCGCATCACCGAAGCGCCGACAGACGGGGTCAGTCCGGTTCCGAGTATTGGCGGTATGTATGACCGGGCATCTCGCCTCTCTATACCTACCGACTTCATTCAATATCATGCGCAGGTAGGACAGTGCTGCGCATCCGTCCACCTGGCACAGATACGTACGTGGAGCAAACTTGAGGTAGCGCAGGTCAGGATCTACCGCCGCACCAAATCATCTATGCGCGTCGAAGTCGGTCAATCGATGGCGTCGCTTCGGTGAGGTCGGACTTGAGGACCGGTCCTCGGTACCCCACCGGCAGCCGGGCGCGACCGAGGTAGCGGTCGTCGCCCGGATCGAGCGGTCGCGCCGGGACAACAAGAGGTCGGTACGGCGGATCGCGTTCGAACTCCAAGCCGCCGGGGTCGACATCGCGGTGCGAACGGTGACCAGGCAGTCGGCGCGGGCTCCGAGCAGGCCGAGACCGTCGCCCGCGCCAAGGTGTGCGCGCCTCGCACGGGCTATGTCTTCCTACATTCCGCAGTCGATGGCTTATCCCGGCTGGCGTATACCGAAGCTTGGGCGTTTCGTGTTTCGGGCGTGAGCGTCCTTCGCGGTCACGGCATCGACCACCTTTACAGTATCGTCACCGACAACCGAGCCTGCTACAAGGCCTGTGACTTCGCGAAAGTTCTCCACGGGACCGCCACCAGCGGATACATCCCTACACACCCCGCCGACGTGAACGGCAAGAGCGAGGCCTGGGAGACCGTCGCGGCCCAGTCCGACGGTCGGGAACGGCGGACCCCGCCGATCGCCTTGGCCAGCAGCTCGTCGGTCAACTGCTCGACCCCGCCGTCACGGTCCACCGCGCAGGATTGGCCCATCTCCACATACCGGGCGCACGGTCTTGCGGTCGGTGCCCGACAACCGGGCCACCTCCCGCAGCCCACGACCCTGCAGCCACAGCCGCAGCATCTCCCTGATCTCGATCACCGAAACCTCCCGGTAGCTCATCCGCTAATGCAGCGGCCGAGCGACCGAGAACCCCCAGCTGCCACGCCGGGGTGGTCCCATAACTGGCAAAACCTGCCGGTCAAGTGGTCCCATCACTAGCTAACAGGACGGTCCCATGCTGCTGGCTAAACCAGCTCCGAGGTGGTTCCTTCCTCCTGGCAGCCGACAGCTGGGGCAGCCGCGCGACGCGATGTCGCACGTTGCGAGTGGTCGCGGGGGTGATAGCAGAAGCGTCCCTGTCCACCCAGGGGCGACGGGCGAGGGGAAGGTCGCACGGGTGAACGGAAGGAATCTTCGTATGCCTCGTTATCAGCAGCTCTGGCGGTGGCGATCTCAATGTCTGCAAAAGTTGACTATTGTCGATGAACTTCGACAGTAGTTAGTTTATGTTATCATCTTTAAGTGCCATCGGTCCAACAGAACGAGTACAAGATTCGGCGTCGATATGAGCGCGCTCCTCGTCGTGGCGAGGAAAGACGAACCGCGTTATTGAAAGCGCTTGAACAACTCCTGGAAAAAGAAGCTCTCGCGCAGATTGGCATTGCAGACATCGCGAAAGCCGCTGGCGTGACTCGGTCGGCCTTCTACTTCTACTTCCCCACAAAGGCCGCAGCTGTCGCCGCGCTTCTTGAGGGGATTTATGAGGAGTTGCTGGAAGGTTCGGGTACGTGGCATATGGTTGATGGGTCCGCCCGCCATGCCCTCCGGGCGGGGTTCGAAGCAGTCATTTCGTATTGCGAGCAAAATATCAATCTCATGGCGGCAACCTGGGATGCTGTCGGCAGCGATCGGGAAGTTCGCGAACTCTGGGAGGGATGGATGGAGGAGTTGGTCAAGCGGGTTGGAGCCAAGATCTCCGACGAACGAACTGCCGGCCGCGCTCCTGCTGGTACAGATGCCAACGTGATAGCTGAGGCCCTCGTCTTCATGAACGAACGCATTTTGGAGCGCGAGGTTCGAGCACGCGCGGGCGGCGGTGAGCCAACTCCGGGGCTTAGTGACGCGATATTCGAAATATGGGATCGGACAATCTATGGCATTGAATGAGCGCGGCACAAACGGCCTTTAGCCTCAATGCCAGTGATTCAAAGATGGGTGAGCTGGTCTTTGTCCTGACTTGGGTGTCCCTATGGTTTTCGTCAAGCGATGATGGACTCGGGGATTCGGTCGAGCTGTTTGGTTTTGAGCGTGGCGTAGAGGACGTCGCAGCGGCGGCGGGGCGGGCAGATGACGGCCGCGTTGTGTTTCTTTCCTTCGTCGCGGTGGGGTCGGCCCGGAGCACCCTGCCGACACCACCGCTCGGCCCGAATTTCCTCACCCGAAGCACCGGCGGCGGCCAACTCGGTCGGCGATGGACCGATTGCAGTCCGCAGCGTTCGAACTGGTCGTCGAGGGCGAGTCCTACCGGCAGCGGCAGAAACCCCGCCGAAGCCGCACGTCCGGCCCAGCCGACGGTTCGGATTGACCGGCGGCCCGGTCGTCGGTCACCATCAGCACACGGCCCGCGACCGGGCACACCCCGGTCCCATGCTCATGGCTAACCAGTGGTCCCTTAGTACTCCAGCTGCACTTCGTGATGTAATCGGTGTCGTCGCTGGTAGTGGGCATTCTTCGCCCGGTATTGATGGCGTCGGCGCCAGGTCGACCATCGCTGTATGGCGGCGAGGGCTGGGCGGTGGGTGATCAGGTGTGCCAGAAGACGTCGGATTTCTCCGAGAGTGAGCGGGATGAGGCCGCTGCCAATGCTTTTGGGGCGATAGCGGCTGTGACGGCGAGGTAGGTGTGGGCGAGCATGGCCAGGGTGATGTGCCGGTACCAGGCGTCGTAGTGGCGGACCTGGTAGTGGTCGAGCCCGACCTCGGTTTTCGCGGTCTGGAAGCAGTCCTCTACGGCCCACCGTGATCCGGCGACGCGGATCAGTTCCTCGTCGGTGGTGCCCGTGGGTGCACAGCACAGGTAGTAGACGGTCTCCAGTTCGCCCTTGTTGTTCGGGGTCAGGGCTCGACGGGCCAGCAGCCAACGGCTCCAGCCCGCGGCGGTGGTCCACTCGTAGACCGGCAGAGAGGCCACCGCCCAGTCGAACATCCGTGGTCCTTTCGCTCCGGCACCGCAGCTACGGCGTTTCCACGCTTGCGAGGGCGCTTGCTCGACCAGGTGATCGGCGCGTGTGCAGCCCGCGGTGACCGGGATGGTCTGACTACGCGGGACAGCCACGACATACCCGATCCGGCGTTCGTCGAGCCAGGCCCGGAACTTGCCATCGCCGCCGTAGGCCTCGTCAGCGGTAACCCACCGGGCCGGCACTCCCGCATCCAGAGCTCTGGCCAGCATGTTCTTCGCCAGCGTCGCCTTGGTCGCGAATACGACGTCATCGGGCACGCTCGCCTCCCGGCACCGCTGCCGATCCTCGGTCCACGACTTGGGCAGATACAACTCCCGATCGATCAGCGTGCGCCCCCTGCTGCCGGTATAAGCGCAGAACACGCCCAGCTGACAATTCTCGATCCGACCCGCTGTCCCGGAGTATTGCCGTTGCACCCCAGTAGATTTGGTTCCCTTCTTCAAGAAACCGGTCTCGTCCACAACCAGCACCCCGTCCGGGTCCCCAAGGTGCTCGATGGCGTAACCGCGCACGTCATCACGCACCCCATCCGCATCCCACGCCGCCGCATGCAGCAGCCGCTGCATCCCATCCGGCGTGCGCTCACCAGCAGCTTCCGCCAGCGTCCACCCGTTCTTCCCCGCCAGCGGAGCCAGCAACCCCCGCACATACAACCGAGCCCGCAACCGCGGCTCCGCCCGCAAAAACCGGCCCGCGACCCGCCCGAACAACTCATCCAACCCAGCCACCCACGCAGCCAGATCCTCATCCACCGACACGCCGAAACAGGCTACCCCACAACACATCACGAAGTGCAGCTGGAGTACTAAGCGGGCTCCGGGCTTTTAGAACGGAGCGGATCGGAGGACCGGCACCGTGCTCCGTCTCGACCCTACTCGAACCGGTCTCCTACGGGTTCCGCCCGAAGCGGCATGCCCGGGACGCGATCGCCGATATCCACTACTACGGCACCCGCGGCTACCGCTGGGTGTCCGGCGGTGCGAGCAGTTCGTGGAGCAACCGCTGCGCAAGTACGGCGGGAGTATCGGTTTCGAGCTCGGTGAGGGGCGGCAACTCGACGCCGGTCACCTTGCTCAGGTTGTCGTGCAGTGCGATTGCGGTGAGGGAGTCCAAGCCGATATCCAGGAAGCTGTGATCGGCCGCCACGGCGTTGGGGTTGTGGTATCCGAGCAGACCGGCAGCTCGGGTCACAACCAGGTCCTCGACAAGTTGCGCCTGCTCCGCGGTGCCGAGCCGCGCGAAATGCTCGCGGAACGCGGTGGACGCCGCGACGAGTGCGGTCTCGTCGGCGGACGCGATATCGGCCCACTGTGGTCGCGACTCGTCGAGTTGCCCGGCGACCGCGAGCTGTACGGCCCGGTCATGCCAGTATCGACGGTGCTCGAACGGATAAGTCGGCAGGTCGATCTGTCGTGCTCCGGCACCGTCGAAGAACTTCGTCCAGTCGACGGGCAGCCCGCGGACATATCCGCGGGCCAACGAGCCCGTGAACTGGTCGAAACCGCCCTGGCTGCGGCGGATCGTCCCGATGGGCAGCGCCGCATCCGAGACCGTCGCTGCGATGGCGGCGGTGAGCGCTGGATGGGGTCCGGCTTCGACGAAGTAGCTGGAGCCCGCCGCGGCGAGAGCTTCGACGGTCGCGGCGAACTGCACGGGCTGCCGCAGGTTGTCGTACCAATAGCTGGCGTCGGCTTCGGGGCCGTCCATCGGCTTTCCGGTGACCGTGGAGTACCAGTTGATCTGCGCGGGCTTGGGGGTGAGTCCGGACAGGTCTACCAATAGTCGTTCGCGGATGGGTTCCACATGTGCCGAATGCGAGGCAAATCCGATCCGGACGAGATGAGCGGGCACTCGCGCATCGCGGTATTGCGTCATCAACGCCGTGATGGAGTCGGCGTCTCCGGACAAAACGGTGGTCCGCGGACTGTTGTAGCCTGCGATGCTCACGTCGTCGATTCCGCGGATCCGTTGCGACACTTCCGCAGCGGGTGACTCTACCGACAGCATCCGGCCGTCGAGATCGGCGCACAGCGCGGCGCGACAGACGATGACGCGGGCGGCATCGCGCAGCGAAAGCACGCCCGCGACGTGCGCGGCGGCGATCTCGCCGAAGGAATGTCCGACCACCGCGTCGGGGACGACGCCGTATTCCTGCCACAGCCGGGCCAGCGACACCGTCACCGCGAACAGCACCGGCTGGACCACTTCCGGTCGGCGCAGGGCCGATTCGTCGGCTGCGGCAGCCGACACCGACCAATCGACGAATTCGCCCAAGGCCGACTCGCACTCGGCCATCGAGGCGGCGAAGACCGGCGACGAATCGAGCAGCGCCGACGCCATACCGGCCCACTGCGCACCGTGTCCGGGAAACACGAACACGGTCCTCCCCCGCAGGTCGGCGCGGCCGGTCACCGCATAGCCCGACGTTCCCGCCGCCAGCGCCGCCAGGTCCGCACGGTGGTCGGCTCTGAACACGACCGCCCGGTGCTCCAGCTGTGCGCGAGTGCCGGCCAGTGAATAACCGACGTCGGCGGGGGCGGTGCCACCGTCGAGTATCGAGACGAGTCGCCCCGCTTGCTGCGCTAGAGCCGTGGTCGTCTTGGCCGAGAAGGCCAGCGGTGTCACGAGCGGCGAGCAGGCTGCGGGACGCGCGACCGCTGAGCGCTTGCCGAAGACAAGCGCCGCGCTCCTTGGGGGGGTGGCTTCGGCAGCTTCGTCGTGCGGCGGGGCCTGTTCGAGGATGACGTGGGCATTGGTGCCACTGATCCCGAATGCGGAGACTCCCGCGCGCCGAGGCCGTGGGTGTTGCGGCCACGGTGTGGCGTCGGTGGCAAGGCGAACAGTGTCCGAGGTCCAGTCCACATACGGGGAGGGCTCGTCCACGTGCAGAGTCCGGGGGACCAATCCATGCTCTATGGCCAGCAGCGTCTTGATGGTCCCGAGAACGCCTGCGGCGGCCTGGGTGTGGCCGATGTTGGACTTGACCGAGCCGAGCAGGAGCGGCACGGCGCGGTCGCGTCCGTAGGTGGCCAGAAGTGCATTCGCCTCGATCGGATCGCCGAGTCTAGTCCCGGTACCATGGGCCTCGACGGCATCGACGTCGGACGGCGTCAGCCCGGCATCGGCCAGCGCCCGTTGGATGAGCCGTTGTTGGGCCAGGCCGTTGGGCGCGGTCAGTCCGTTGGACGTGCCGTCGGAGTTGATGGCCGTCCCGCGGATCACTCCAACGATGCGACGGCCTGCCCGGCGCGCGTCGGACAGCCGCTCGAGCACCAGAACCCCCACGCCTTCGCCCCAGCCGGTCCCGTCGGCAGCGGCCGCGAAGGGCTTGCACCGGCCGTCGGCCGCGAGTCCGTTCTGCCGGGCGAATTCGGCGAAGGTCACCGGTGTGGACAGGACCGTCGCACCGCCAACGATCGCCAGTGAGCACTCCCCGTACCGCAGCGTCCGAACGGCGAGGTGGAGGGCCACCAGCGACGACGAGCACGCCGTGTCAACGGTGATGGCAGGACCGTGCAGCCCGAGCACATAGGAGATCCGCCCGGACGCGACGCCTGCGGCGTTGCCGGTCATGGCGGAGGCGTCGCCGGCGGAGACGGCCTGGTAGGTGCGCGGGACGTAATCGGAGGCCATGACACCGACGAACACACCGGTTTCGCTGTCCCGCAACGACATCGGGTCTATCCTGGCGTGTTCCAATGCTTCCCAGGTGGTTTCCAGCAGCAGCCGCTGTTGGGGGTCCATGGCGACCGCTTCCCGCGGCGAGATGCCGAAGAAGGCCGGATCGAACGAAGCGGCGTCGAGGAAGCCGCCGCGCCGCGCGTAACCAGCCTTGGGGTCGACCGCCCAACCTCGGTCGGAGGGGAAGTCGCCGATCGTGTCACGGCCAGCCACGAGCAGCTCCCAGAACTCGTCGGGGGACCCGATGTCCCCAGGCAACCGGCATCCCATACCGACGACGACCACCGGGTCGTCATCAGTGTGTCGCAGCCGGACCGGCGCGGTCGGGTCCGGCTCATCTGCGGTGTCGCCCACGACGACGCGCTCGTCGATGTCGCGGGCGACCGAATTCGGGGTAGGCAGATCGTAGGCGATGGTCGTCGGCAGGTCGAGGCCGGTGGCCTCGACCAAGGCGGCACGCAGTCGCACTGCCGTTGCCGATGTCAGGCCATAGTCGGTGAATACTTGGTCCGGCTCGATCGGCTCGGCCGCGTCGAGCAGGCCGCGAACGGTTTCGCGCACCAAATCCAGCGAACGCTGTAGGCGCCGTGCCTGCGGCAACAGTCGAAGCTCTTGGACCCATGCCGATTCCGCGCGCGAACCGCGGCTGGAATATCCCTCGTCGCGCAGCGGAACCCCACCAAGCATCGCGACGAGGCTGCTGCGGGCGATTTTCCCGGATGGTGTGCACGGCATCTCGTCGAGCACGACCAACTCAAGCGGGACCTTGTGATCCGCCACACCTTTTGCGGCAAGATGTTCGGTTGCGTCCCGCAAGGTGACCACACTGCCAGGCCGAAGGGTGACGACCAGGCACGGATACTCGCCGAGTCGATCGTCGGGGCGCCCGACGACGGCGACTCGGTCCAGGCCCGGTATGTCGTCCAGCAGCGTCTCGACCTCCACGGCGCTGAATTTCACGCCGCCGACATTGATCACCTCCGCGTCGCGGCCGTGGAAGGTGACCATGCCGCCGTTGTCGACGCTAGCCAGGTCGCCGGTCCGCAGCCAGCCGTCCGCCGTGAACGTGTCGCGGGCGAGCTGCGGATCCTCGAAATACTCCGTGAAACGGAAGGGGCTGCGGAATTGCAGCTGGCCGGGTTCGCCGGGACGGCAGGGGCGACCGTCGTCTGCGACCACCCGCACCTCGGCACCGGAAATCGGTCGCCCGACAGTGCCCATGGCCCGCTCTGGAGGATCCTCCGGCCGTGTGAACAGGCCCGCACCCACTTCGGACATGCCCCATTGCACGATCACCCTGGCACCCATCGTCGCTTCGACGTTCGCCACCAGCGTGGCGGGAACGGCAGCGCCGCTGGCTCGTATCTCCCGCAGCCGAATTCCGTCGAGGTCGGGCCGCGACACTACATCGCGGATTTGAGCAGGCACCGCGAACAGCACCGTCGCCTCCGACGACCGTGCCAGTCGAAGGAACTCCGCGACGTCCCAGCCTGCGAGCAACGCCTGACGGCCACGGGTCACCACGCTGAGGTGTACCGACAGCAGGCCGAACAGATGCGTGAAGGGACTTGCGCTCACGATCGCGTCGTCGCCGTTGGCCCGCGCGTCCGCGGCGACAGCGATCGCATTCGACATCAGGCTGCGGTGGGTGTGCACACAGATCTTCGGGCGCAGCGAGGTCGTGCCCGACGACGGGACGAGGACGAACGGGTCGTCCGGGTCCACCCGCTCCGGCGATGGAGCCGTTCCGGCCCAACGCCGTACCAGGTCGGCCACCGACCACACCCCGTCGGCCGCATCATCGATACCCCCCGTCTGGGCGAGGTTACCGACCACAAGTATCCGCTTCAGAGCTGGCGTGTGTGGGAGAATCTTCCGCACGGAATCGTGGCCGCGTTCGGCCGAGAGAACCACCGTGCCCGCGCGGGTGCGGGCCAGCATCGAGCGCAGTTCGTGCGGCCCGAGGCCGGTGTGCAATGGGAGCATCACCGCACCGATTGCGGCGACGGCGATGTGAACGGTCAGGAACTCCCAGCAGTTGGGCAGATGCACCGCCACGAGATCGCCCTTGCCGATTCCGAGTTCCTGCAGTGCGCGAGCAAGCGCGGCGGACTCGGCGCGCCACTGCTCCCAAGACCGGTGATCGCCATCGGCGAAGATCGCGGGCTCCGCGGTGCAGGCGTCTGCGGCGGCAGTAAACAGGGCAGGAAGTGTCGGATGCATGAGGTGTCCTCCCGATGGTCGTCAGCTATGGGGGTCGATCGACTATGAAGTCGGGGACCATCCGCCTTCGGGGACGTTCATCGTGAATGCGCCTGCGCCGAAACTTAACCCGAACGCCATGATCAGCCCCTGTCCTGGTGCGCGCCGGACCGGCTCGGCCAGCATCAGCGGGACCGAGCACCCGAGGGTGTTGCCGTGGTCGCGCAGTACCCGATAGGACGAGGCGACCTTGTCGCTCCGCGGGTCGACCCCGAACTCCCGGCACAGTGTGTTGAGGATTCGGACACTGCCGGTGTGCATCAACAGTGTCGAGGCGTCCGCAGGAGTGGTCAGGTGGCAGGATTGATCCTTGAGCGTCATGCGCACGGTCTCCTTGGCGTAGAAGCCCCCGCGCGGCGTCACCAGATTGCTTAGCGTGTACATCCGACGCGCTCCCCGCTGTATCGGGTTGTCCGAACCACCGTCGGGAACGGTGCCGAGTTCGGCATCTGCTGGTTGTTCGTTGGTCAGACTCGCCACCGGCCCGAACGAGGGTCCGTTCCCCTCGGCCCCGAGCACCATCGCGACGGCCGCATCGGCGAAGAGGAAGCCGTGCAGCGCATCGACACATTCCTGACGCTCGTCGACAGCGAGTTCTTCGAAGTGCCGATGGAAGCCTGTAATCGGCGGGGTCAGCGGAGTGACCGCCTCGGCGAAGCAGACCAGGACCAGCTTGTCCGGGTTGCACGCCAGATACCACCGGGCCGGGTCGACGGCCTTGGACAGCGCCGAACAGCCCATGTATTCGATGCTGAGATTCTGTGTGGTCCTCGACAGTTCGGGCATACGTACGAACATGTCGCACACCAGACTCGGCATGAGCCTGCCCGGCGTGCTCGTCAACCCGAGCACCAACCCGATCTTCTCCACCGGGATATCGGCCTTGGCGATGCACTTGCGGGCGGCCCTGACGGCGAGATCGGCTACAGCGATGCCGAGTTCGGGCTCGGCGTCGCCGAAGAGCACGTCGGGATAATTGGCCAGGATCGAGTGACGCTTGTCGATCCCGAGGCTGCGCGCCATCTCCTCAAGTCGGTCCGACAAGTGTCCCTGGCCCGCCTCCAGCAGTTCTTCGGTAGAATGCTCCCAACGGGGAAGCTCTGTGGCAATTCCGAGCAGGCGGGGCTCGGGCGCGGTGTGGGACATGCTGCGATACCTAATTCTGTTATTAGAAACTTCTTGGAGAGTGTGGTTTTCGACAGCCGCGTACACGCACCGATAATTTTGGAATCGTTGTGGGGCAACAATAAACGACATCCGTTTTTCGATAGTCGATGGCCTAGGCGACCACGCACTTGGAATTAATCCATCGTCGTCCTGAATAGTGTCAAATCAGCGGTGCTACTGCACCTGGCATCGAACCTTCATTCGGCCACAAGGTCTGGCCCGACAATGAGCCAGACTCACCGTGATGATGACTGAAGATACAGTCGTCTGCAAGTTGAGCGCAAGCCCCTTCCCGACACCGGGAAGGCGGTCGGCTTTGTCCGCATGGAGTGCAGACTCATCTGCTTGCGGCGAGTGCGCGACCTATCGCACCGGCATCGTAGGGATTTTCCCAGTGCTCGATGATTCTGCCGCCATGGAAGCGCCACAGCCCACAGAAGGGCATGGCGATATCGTGGGTATTGATCGTGGCGCGCAATACGCCGAGAACAGCTCCGAAGTGATCGTTGGCGACGATGTCCTGCACATCCATGACGCGGGTGTAGCCGGTCAGGCGGTTGAAGGTCTCCACATGATCGATCACCGCCTCCATGCCCACTACCGGATCAAGGCTACGGTCGGCAGGGTGCAGGACAATGTCGTCGGCCGCGCGGTGCCGTAGCGAAGTCGCATCGGTGTAGATCTCCTGCAATACATCGACATTAGGATGATTCATGCTCCGGGCCTTCCATGAGGAACTCGACTACGGCGGATATGGCGGATATGGCGCTGATAAATGTACCGCTCCGACAGGGACTCTGCCAGGCATTCGGCTCCGTCGCGGATTCGGCGGTGGGAGTCGGTGGGGTGCGAGAGCGTGCGGTGCGAGAGCGAGACTATTCGACGGATTACAGTCGTGGCATTGAGCCCCCCGTCAGGCTCCAGAGACCCGCGCATGCACCACTGCAATTTGCAAGGTACTAGCGGAGAGCATATGATTCGCGGACACCGATCGAGCAGTCAAATATCACTGATCGGCGGCGATCCCGGCGGCGAGACGGACTAGGTGCCCCATGATCACTCAACCTTCCCACGCGACCACTACGGGCTCGGGTACCGGTCTGTATTGGCTGGATGCCAGCAGATTGGCCCGGATCATCGACTACGTCGAGTCGCAGTCGACTCCCGAATTGCTATCGGCCGTGCTAGGCGTCGACAACTCCGCCGCAGCGGAGGCATCCCGATTCCTGTTGCGACACTGTAGCTTTGACCACGTCGGAATCCTCCTCTTTCCAACCGATATCAGCGAGATGCCGAAAACCCTGATACGGAACGGTTTCGAATTGGAAGACACCATGGCCAGCACAATCGTGCAACGCCGGGTATGCGATCGATACGGAATTAGACCAGCCGACCTCCGAATCCACATCCACCATTTCACCCGACCGGCATCGGGCGCGCAACGGCCGATGCGAACCGAGATATTCTTCCCCAGCCACGACAGCACCCCATCGGCCATCGGGCGCATGATGCGAGCCGACGAGCGCAAGCACAATCGGGAGGCCCATTTCGCCTTCCGGGTCGACGGTGACGACGAGGCGTTCGCGATGCTGTGGCGGTTCCTCACCGGCCCCGGCGCAATGCGCCCGGACGGGGGCGGCTACAACCCGAACCACGAGGGCGGCGGCTGTTCGACTTTCTACTTCGCCTCTGACTCGGTCTCATTCAGCCCCTGGCCGCGCCGGCTGGAGCTTATCCGCGCCGGCTACCACCCGCCCAGCGAACATGTGGATCCGCAAAGGATCTCGACATGATTGAGATCGCAGGTAACCGGTCGGGGGCGCGGCTGTGCGGAGGCTCAAGTTTTCGCTAGCTGGTGAATGATGTTGTGGTGTCCGATGGTCCGCGCCCTCCATATGACAGTCAGCTGCTCGGGTGGAGCGGCAGACGGCGATGATGAAGCAACAGGCCGCCCGGATAGGCCGGACATCGATCCGAAGCGACAGCCGGGGCGCACTTGGCGCAATTCCCCGCAGCCTCCCTCAGCTGATCGCCATTTCGCAAGACTGCACCGAAGTCGTTGCGAAGCAATGTTTCCTGGCGGAGGCCCTGCTTCCAGCACGCACAAATATAACTGTAACGCTAGTGCTGTGTTCCTCAATGACCATGTATCTTGTTGAATCGTCACGAGTTGGGGGACCGCTTCTTCCTAGCGGAAGATGGTTCCCATCATGTCGAAGCGTTACCCGTCCCGACCGTGGCCGACCAAGTGATCCAGGCATCGTTGAAGCTGGTGCTGGAGCCGATTTTCGAGGCGGATTTCTTGCCGTGTTCGTATGGTTTCTGGCTCAACCGCCGGGCCTGGGGCGCTGTTGCCGAACCGCTCGGCCGGGCGCCCTCGGCCAACGCCTTCTTCATCCAGATCCGCAGCGTCTCGAAATGGACCTCCACCAACGGCGCGAAGCGCTACGCCGACATCCACGGATTGCTGGCCAAAGGCGAGACCATCCGCGGCATCGGCATCCGACTCGGGCCGGCCCGCGGCACGGTTCGACGGATCGCCCGCGCCGAGTCGCCAGAGGAGCTACTGGTCAACAACCGCACCGGATACCGAACCAGCCTGCTCGACGAGTTCAAGCCCTACCTGCATCAACGCTGGAACCAGGGCTGCACCAACGCCGCCAGGCTGTTCGAAGAGATCCGATCACGAGGCTACCGAGGTCGAGCCAGCATGGTCCGTGCTTGCCTGCAGCGCTTCCGGACCACGGCGCACATCCCGCCACCGCCACCGAAACCGCCGACAGTCCGCAAGGTCACCGCCTGGATCATGACCCACCCAGCCAACATCGACCCCAGCGATCAGCGTCAGCTCGACGCGATCCTGAAGACCAGTCCCGCACTCGAATCGCTCGCCGCCCATGTCCGCGCGTTCGCCACGATCATGACCGAGCGTCGCGGCCGGGAACTCGAACAATGGATGACCAGCGTCGATGCCGACAACCACCCGGCCTCGCACTCTTTCCTCCGCGGCTTACGCAGCGACCAGGATGCGGTCACCGCTGGCCTAACCACCCAATGGAGCAGTGGGACGGTCGAAGGGCACGTCAACCGGATCATTCTGTGGAATCTGAAATGTCAAGCGAGCGCTGGTCAGCCGTGGTTGACGGCAACGATCGGCAGCTGGGTGGCCGTCAGCGATAGGTCGCTCTGGTGCGGTGACGGGCCGGCGGGCGTCGGGACGTCGGCGAGCCGCTGCAGCAATCGGTCGAGGGCGGCTTGACCGTCTTGGACCGCGGCTTGTTCGTCGTCGGTGAGTGGGATGCTGACGAGCATCCGCTGGAGGTTCGTTTTAGCTTGCAGCAGTTGGCTTTTGCTTGAATCTTTGGGTGTGTAGCAGTCGCAGCGGGCGCAGGCCATTCGGTGGGCGCATTGTTCGAAGAACGTGTAGGTGCAGAATCCGTGGCCGAGGTCATAGTGCTGCCAGGGCTCACCGGCTGCTGCGGCGCCGCTGGTGACGGCGTCGCGGTCGACCAGGACCTCGATGGTGCGGACGTTGCGGGCGAAGTAGCCGGCGTCGTCGTATGCCTTGGACAGGGTGTTCGGAGAGATTTTTGCGTAGAACTGGGTCGATTGCGGGGAACGGTGCCCGAGCCATGCCTGCAGTTCGAACAGGGTCATCGGTTCTTTGGCGTTGTAGAGCTGGCTCGCGATGGTCGATCGGGCCCGATGGCTGGTGATCGCGCCGCGGACATCGACGTTGGGAACCCCTGCCTTGCGGCAGAGCATCGGGATGACGGTGTTGTTGATGTAGACCGTGGCGACGCGACGCGCCCGATAGGCGAACAACATGTCGACCTGCTCGCCGGTGCGCCGGTCGAGCAGGCGCGGCTGTTCGGGCCGGATGTTGTGCCATGCCTGGATGGCCTGGCCGAGGATCGGATCGACTGGCTTGGTGAACGCGGTGCCGGTCTTGTTGGTGGGAATGTCGAGCAGGCAGACCGCATCTCGTGCCAGAACCTCCTCGGAGTCGGCGGTGATCGTGGCGTCGTTGTGTTGCCATCGGATGCAACCGATGCGCAGCCGGACAATCTCGTTGCTGCGCAGCCCGGCGAACAGCCAGGTGATCGTGACAGCGCGAACCAGCTCCAACGGGTAGAACTGCCCAGACGAGGTCTCCGGCAGATCCTCATTCTGCAGATTCAGTCCGGCCCAGAGCAGTTTCGCCCAGACATCGTCGGCGATGATCCGTGGGTCCGGGCCCAGCAGGGCGGCGATGCTGCGTGGGGTGGCCAGTGCCCGCAACGGGTCGAAACGTCGCGGCAGCCACTCCCATTCCTGACAGTCGCTGAAGAACCGCCGCAGTGCACTGAGCTGCCCTTCCTTGCTGGACGCTTCGAGGGGCTTGCCGAGCCGGTCGCCGAGCCCGGCAGTGCGTTGCACGTAGTCACCGACCTTCATCCGGTCCAGCACGGCCACCCAAGCTGCGCAGGTCTGACGAGTCCACTGTGCAGGGTCGGCGGCGTCCGGATATTCGGCCGCGAGCCAACGGCCGACCTTCAACAGATTGGATCGATTCGCGTCGCGAGTGGGCGGTGTCAATGTCGAGGTGGTGTGCCAGCGATTGACCCAGCGCTCCCAACTGGGTGCTCCACCTGTCGCTTTGGCCGACTGGTGGCCGACGCGAAGCCGTGGCGGGTCGCAGAAACCTAGCGCCGCCACCGCGCGTTGCACCGCATACAACGTGTTCAACCGTGCGCCGGTGAC
Source organism: Nocardia sp. NPDC051900 (assembly GCF_044452545.1). NCBI lineage: Bacteria > Bacillati > Actinomycetota > Actinomycetes > Mycobacteriales > Nocardiaceae > Nocardia > Nocardia sp. NPDC051900. The sequence continues at coordinate 25,288 of NZ_JBITBU010000036.1, forward strand.
CAGCCGGTCGTTGCGGAACCGGTCGAACAGCTCGGTGTTCAGCTCTGCCAGATGCGGGCTGCGGTTGGCCAGGAAAAGCTGGCAGGTCACCATCGGCAGCCATGAGTCGTCGTCGCGGCCGGGCTTATACCCCCACTGCAACAACACCGTTCGCAGTCGAGCGATCTCACTGTTCACGCGTTCCTTGCCGAAGATCCTCCAGGACAGCGTCAATCGCTGGAAGCTGCCCAGGCGGTGAAACTCCGTGAATGAACCCAACAGATAGGCATGCGTCGCCAGATAAGGACGCACCTCGTCATGCGCCCACTCGGGAGCGTGGGCGTGGAACTCGGTCTGGGTGCGGCCCAGTACGTGAGTCCACTCGTCGGTGGTCCAGCCCCAGAACGACTGCCGCGTCTCGGCGCAGCGGACCAGCAGCACCGCGGCAGCATCCAGCATGGCGCGTCGGCGATGAGGTGTCGGTGGCGAGTCCAGGCCGGCGTTGACCGTGTCGATCGGCAGAAGTAGCCGTCGGATCGTTCGCCAGCCGGGGGCGTCCGGATCGTGCTTTTTCAACCGCCTCAAGTTCTCGACACCGAGCTCGGTGATCGCCTCAGCCTCCCGAGACCCAACCTCGATCGTGGTGTCGAAATGCCGACCGGCCAAGGGGGAAATCCATCGATCATCCTGGGCGGCTGTGGATTTCATCGTGTGACCGGCGGTCACTGGGTGCCTCCTGCCAGCGGAGTGCCGACGGCGGTGAGCATAGCGACGCGTCGGGCATGGATGTGCTGCATACTCCGGTTGAACTTGTCGGCCAGGTCCCGGCCGGACAGGTGGATATACCGAAGCGTGGAGGCGGTGTGCCGGTGGACCGGCGAACCTGGCGATCGCATGGATTTCCCAACCCATTCTCGCCAGGTCGGTCAAGCACAAGTGCCGGGTCGTATGCGTGGAGAACCGGGGAACATCCGCAGCCAGCGCGACCCGCCGCACCACCTTCGACCACGTCCACAACGTCAACGGTTCAGCGCGATTGCGGCGTGACTCCGACAAGAACAGCGGGCCACGAGCCCGGCTGAGGGTCGCTCGATGCTGCAGATACAACGACACCAACACACCCGTCGGCGCCGAGTAGGGCACTACCCGCTCCAGCCGGTTCTTCGTGGTCTCCGCCCGCACCCGGATCGTCCGATGCGGCGGATCCAGATCCTCGGTGCGCAGCGAGCACAACTCCTCGCGCCGCAACGCGGCGTCGTAGGCCAGCGCCAGCATCACCCGATTGCGGATCGATTCGCACGCCGCAACCGCGAGAACGTCGTGCCATTGCTGTTCGGTCGGAATCCACGGCAGTTTCGTCAGCCGTGGCACGAGACCACGCTCGGCGCCGCCGGTCCGGTGACGTCCAGGCGTATAACGGCCCCGCCCAACAGGATTGGACTCCCTCAGACCCTCTTCCATGAGATGGTCGTAGAACAAACGGACCGGCACCAACCGCTGCTGAATCGTCGCGTTCGCCAGCCCGGCACCCGAATCGATCGACACCACGTTCCTGCCACGATGATGCGGTCGAGAAGTCAACTCCCGCACGAACACCGCAACGTGAGCCCTGCTCGCGGACACCGGGTCGACCTGCTCGCGCTCACACACCAGCAGATACTCCGCCAGGCCGCGGGCATAGGCGTCGATCGTGCGCGGCGCCCGCCCGAGATCAATCCAGATACCCAGCCAGACCGCCGCCTGCTCATGCCGTCCGAGCACCGGCCACTTGTCCGTCAGCGCCACCGCGCCGTTCACCCTGCCTCCAAAGTCCGTGGTCATCCCAGGGAAGACAAGATCACCCTGGGCCAGATTCCACGTAACTTTTAAGCTGAGCAAACGAGCCATGTACGGCCGAGCACGCTTCGACCTACTCCAGCTCCGCGTCTTGGCCACCTCGTAGCAACCGGACCAATCATCGAAAGTGGGACAGAGCCAACTTCGGCGAGCGCAGTCACCGCGCATACTACGACCGCAGGATTGCCGGCGGATCGTCCCCACGCGCGGCCATGCGCCAACACCATCTGGCGCATCATGATCGCCGACGACACCAGACGCCGCCGAAGCCCAGCCGAGCCGTGTTCTGCAACTTGACAAATAGAGAGGCAGCGTCATAACCCCCGTGAGGCGCTGCCCAATCCAGCTTCCAGCCAGATGGCGCCTGCCACGCTGACCGATGCGAACGGTGAGGTTGCTACGCCCGCCGGTTTCGACGGCAAGGACAAGGTCGACGTGAACAACCACGAATGGGTGGTCGACCTCACCAAGTGACCGGTTCGTGCCTGGCGATGCCGTCGCAACGCCAGGCACGACGCACTACCCGACCGGCTCCGGTTCCGGTTTCTCCTTGATCGCGGCGAGTTCGCGCTCGACGCGCTCGTCATGCGCCTTCGCCTCCGCAGCGGCTTTCTTCGGGCTCCAATGTCCGGACATCAGGAACACGAACGGCAGGAATACGACCTGCGCGATCAGGCAGATCCACCACCAGCGCTTCCACTGTCCCGGCGAATCCTTGGCCGCCTGCAGCACCTCGGTGGCGTGGGCGGCCAGATAGGCCTGGTCATCGGCGGGGATGGTGCCGACCGACTGCAGCTGTGCCGTCGCCTGCGTGAGCTCGGGGCCCACCTTGGCGGCGACCGCGAGGTCGGCGGCCGGGAGCTGCTGGGTCGCTTGCAGGCGTGCGATGGCCTGGTCCACCGGGATGCCGAACTTCTCCGCGACCTGGCCGACCGCCGCAAGCCCCGCTGCGGCATCGGACGGATTGGTGGACAGCGTCGCCAACGTGGCCGGGTCGATGGCCTGAAGTGTCGCCAGCTCCTGCGGATAGCGGGTATTGAGGCCGACGGTCGTCTGGATCTCGGCAGGCGACGCACCGGTCAACTTGTTGAGCGCCGCGACCTGTGCGGCCTGATCATCGGGGTTCTGCTGCAGCGCCGCGAGAGTATCGGTGCCGACCGTCTGAATGGTCGCGAGCTGCGGACCGTACTTGTGCTGGATTTCGGCGAGTCGAGGACCGTAGTTGACCAGTGTGCCAGCGGTATTGATTACGATCAGCAAGCCGAACAACACAATGGTCACGACACCGCGCAGCGTGCCGCCCCAGACCGCGAGACCAACCGCGGTCGCGGCCGGATTCCGGTTCTCCACGGTCTCGGTGAAGCTGGCCATCCAGGTGGCGTAGGCGATGCCCACACCGACCGCGATGACGCTCAACCACAACGCGAACGTGTAGTATCCGGTGTCGGGCTTCTCGGTATAGCCGAGGAATACGAACAATCCGACAATGCTGATGAGTGCGCCGACGATCATGAACAGCTTGCGCACCTTGACGTAGTCCGAAACGATGCCTGCCAGCACGAGCGCGATCGCATTGGCGATCCAATACCAATTTCCGAGGGCATTCGCCTTGGCTGAACTGAACCCGAAAATGGTTGCCATATAAACGGGTAGGAAAGACACGATGGTGTAGAAGTAGGCGAGAAACATGCTGATCGCCAGCGCCGATCCGACGATATTGACACGCAGCATCTGCCGCCATTGCCCGTGTTCGAGCGTGCTGACGTCCAATCCGTGCGCCCGCGCTTCGATCAGCGCGCGATCGCGCATCGACACCATGATCTGATCCCGCAGCGCCGGACTCAGTTCACGCAAGCCGATCACCGCGAATACCGCGATGACCATGCTGATCACCCCGCACAGCCGATAGTGGTACTGCCAATCGGGATGGGCGCCGAGGGTGTGAGTGGAGATTTCGGTGGTGATCAACGCGCCGAGCACCGGTCCGAGGGTCCAGAAGCCCATGGCCGAGGCCCGGCCCAACTGCGGGGAGAAGTCGCGAATCAATGCCGGTGTGGCCACCAGCACCGCGCCCTCGGCAATGCTCACCACGCAGTAGACGACGAGGTAGGCCTCCTTGCTCGTGGTCGCGGGTACGGCGAACAAGGTGAGCAGCGAGCAGATCACCACGCCATAGGCGACGATATTGGCTCGTCCCCAGCGGTCGAGCAGGCCGGCGAGCACCGAGGCGGCCGCGCCGAATGCGGCGCCCGCGATAAATATCCCGACGAAGTACCGGAAGGATAGGTGGAAGTAGGCAATCAGCTCATTGCCCACCGCTCCGGCGACGAATAGCTGGTAGTACAGGGCCACCGAGGTGATGACCACCAGGGCCAGATACCAGGAGCGGGCGGGGGTATCGGGATAGTGCGGTAGCTTGCGCTGCCACAGCCCCGTGAGCAGGGTCGGCGAAGCTGCGGTCTGGGTCGAGCTCATGGTCGAGATGCCTTTCTGGCCCCGGCATCTCGTAAAGGAACCTGAACCCTCCGCGGGTCAGGACGAGTTGCCGGCTGGAAACAAGGGAGTGAGCCGGGTGGAAACCCGGTAGCGAAATGGATCACTTAGCGCACATTATTCGGATCAAAAGACCGATTGAATTGCGCAACTGAAATGGGCGGTATCGGTGACCGGGACTGGTGGATGACCCGTGTGGGCGGGGGTCGGGGTTGCGAATTCGACAGTCGCGGAGGAGTGTTCGATTCCGCCGCTCGGCGGGCGGTCTGTGGGTAGCGGCGGAAATGATTGCCGCGTGGCCGGATGCTTGCTGGAAATGATTCCGGAGCGATCGATTTCGGTGATGCCCGGTCTGGCGTAGCCGCAGGCCCCCTGCCGGCCTGACCACCGCCAACACACCATGCTCTACGCCCCGCAGTGACGGACACCAGTGGCCGGGTGTCGTTCGGCAGTTGCGGACGTATCGCATGTGCATCTTCAAGCGAGGATGCGAAGTTCAATAGCAGCCTCGCGTTGGAAGTGGAATCTGTCACAGGCACGCGGCTGACTCTAAGTCCGCAGTAGACGCATGTCAACAAATTTCATCGAACGTCAGCTATCTGGAGCGCGGCCTTCCAGCATCGCATAGATGACCCCTTGAGCAGCACGTTCAAGGCTCGGGTCGCCGTCGGCGATCGTTCCTCGCTACCTGCTCGTTGGCCGAACGGGTGCGCTGTCGCTCACTCTAGTTTGTCAAGATGGCCCGTATTGACAATCTAACTTATCGAGACTTATCGTGCCGACAGATCATCGAAGGGGCGTGCCGTGAAGAGGGCGGATAGGAGCGTCGGTCTAGCACGACAGTTGTAGTTGTTATCTGCAGATTTGCTGTGTGCTGGATGGTGTTGTGCCGCAGGATAGTGCGGTGTGGCGGTCGAGTCTGGATGATGTGTTCGCCCGCGTTGCGGGGGCGGTCGGGCGGGCGGAGCCGCGAGGGTGGGCGAAGGCGTATGTGACGGGGTTGCTGGCGCCGGTGGAGCGGAAGAACTCCTGGCAGCTGGCCGAGGCGGCGGGGTGGTTCCCGACGGGTGCCGGCATCTGCTGAACCGGGGCGCGTTGGAGTGCCGATGAGGTGCGTGATCGGGTCCGCGCCTATATGGCGCGAGGCGCTGGCTTCGCCGGATGGGGTGCTGGTGGTCGATGAGACGGGTTTCGTGAAGGAGGGACTGCGCTCGGTCGGGGTGCAGCGACAGTATTCGGGCACTGCGGCCGGATCGAGAACTGTCGACTGGGTGTGTTCCTTGCCTATGCTGGTCGCTCGGGCCGGGCGTTGATCGACCGTGAGTTGTATCTGCTGGAGTCGTGGACCGCAGAGCGTGACTGTTGTGTTGACGCCGGTGTGCCCGAAAGTCGCTGGAGTCAGGGCTTTTTACCAAGCCATGGTTAGCCGAGGTGATGATCGGTCGGGCGCTGGCCGCGGGTGTGATGGCCGGGTGGGTGACCGCCGATTCCGCCTACGGGCGTGACGGCAGATTCAGGGCGTTCCTGCAGGCGAATCGGATGCCCTATGTGGTAGAAGTCCCGGTCAGGCACACCATCACCGACGTCGATGGTCGCCGCAGAGTCGATACCCTGATCAGCCGCGCCCCCCGCCGAAGCATGGCATCGTGTCTCGGTCGGTCCTGGAGTCCGAGGGGAACGCGAATACGACTTCGCCTGGGCCGCCCTTCCGGTCCTCGACGACATCCCGGCCGGTTTCGTGCGCATCCTGCTGGCCCGGCGATCCCGCGGATATCGCCTACTACGTGTGTTTCCACCCCGACGCCATCGATCGCGGCCAGATCGTTGCCGTGGCCGGTGGGAGGTGGGCGATCGAGGAATGCTTCCAAGCCGCCAAAGGGCAATGCGGCAGTGCCCACCTGGTCGCCGAGGTCGACCAGCCGCGCAACTGCCACCGCAGACTGTCCAAATCCAATCGGACTGGCCTGCCACCAACGATCTTGTGGAAACTGGCGATAAGGGGCGGTGACCCGTTCGGCGGTGATCTTGGGGCTTTCTGCGTAGGTTGACCGTCGGTGTCCGAGAATGAGGATGAGAAGGGTTTTCTGACCGCGGGGCAGGTCGCGGGGTACGGCTGCTTCGACGGGGAGCCCTCAACGGAGGACCTGCAGCGGTTCTTCTATCTGGACGACCAGGACCGCGTGTTGATCGGGAAGCGGCGTGGTGAGGCCAGTCGGCTGGGATTCGCGCTTCAACTGACTACTGTGCGTTTCCTGGGCACGTTCCTCGACGATCCCCTCGATGTCCCCGCGGGGGTGGTTGACGAACTCGCCGGCCAGCTCGGGATCGCCGACCCGTCGGTGGTGAAATCCTATGTGGAGCGCGTCAATACCAAGTGGGAGCATCGGCGGGAGATCTGCCGGGCGCAGGGCTGGCGTGACTTCGCTAGTGTCGGTGAGGAGTTGACCCGGTGGATCGATGACCGGGCCTGGAATACCGGTGCCGGGCCGAAGACCATTTTCGATGGCGTGGTCGCCTGGCTTCGGGCCCGGCAGGTGCTGCTGCCCGCGGTGGGTGAACTCGAGAGGCTGGTCGCCCGGGTGGTGCGGGCCACGCATGTGCGGTTGTGGACCACGCTGGCCGAGTTGGTGACTGCCCGGCAGGCGGGGTTGCTGCTGGATTTGATCGAGGTGCCCGACGGGCGGCGGGTCTCGGCGTTGGAGGTGTTGCGGCGCGGCCCGACCGATCCCACCGCCAAGGCCCTGGTCGCGGCCTGTCGGCGCATCGCGCAGGTGGCCGGGATGGGTGTGGGCGCAGTGGATTTGGCCGCGGTTCCGCAGCGGCGGGTAGTGGATTTGGCGCGGCGCGGCATGACCTCGAACGCGACCGATCTGCGGCAAACCCGCCCGCACTCGAAACGGCTGGCGACACTGCTGTCCACGGCGGTGTATCTGGAGGGCAAAGCCACCGACGACGCCCTGGAGCTGTTCGATGTGATCATGACCAGCGTGTTGCTGGCGCGCGCCGAACGCCGATCGGCCGTCGACAAACTCGAGCGGTACCCGCGGATCAGCAAGGACGCCGCACGCCTGGCGGCCGCGGTCGCGGTGCTCCTGGAAGCCGAGGACTGGGGCGATGAGGTCACGATCGCGGTGTTGTGGGACCACATCGGCAACGTCGTGTCCCGTGCACAGCTGCGGGCATCGGTGGCCAACATCAACGAGATCATGCCGCCGGATGCCGACCCGGACGGCGAGTGGCGGACGGCGTTGATGACCCGCTATCCGTTCGTGCGGAAATTCTTGCGGGTGTTCGTGGAGACGATCGAGTTCGGGGCCAGCGCCGACGCCGAGCCCGTGCTGGCCGCATTGCGGGCTCTGCCCGACCTGCTGGACAAGCCCGCGACCAAGCGGGTACCCGCCGGCTACCTGGATGCTCGCAGTGTCGACCTCGAGGTGGTGAGCCCGGGCTGGCGGAATCTGGTGCTACGCCGCGATCGCCCGCCCGGCACCGTCGAGAAGGTTGCGTACGTGTTCTGTGTGCTGGAGGCGTCCCATCAGCGGCTGCGCCGCCGCAATATCTTCGCCGCCGCGTCGTCGCGGTGGGCCGGCCCGCGCGCCCAACTGCTCTCGGGTGCGGCATGGGAGGCCGGCCGCGAGTCGCTGATGAATTCGCTGCAACTACCCGCCGACCCCGGCGAACTGCTCGACGAAGCCGCCGCGGAGCTGGACGCGATCTGGCGGCACACGCCCGCGCGGGCGGCGGCCGGTGCGGTCACCGTCGATGCGCAGGCCCGGGTGCACGCAGGCGCGCTCGAAGCGATCCCGGAGCCGCCGAGCCTGATCGATCTGCGACGACGGACTCAGGCGATGATGCCGAGGGTCGACATCGGCGAGCTGATCCTGGAGGTGATGAGCTGGTGCCCGCAGTTCGCTACCGCCTATACCCACATCGGTGGTGGGGCGCGGATCAGTGACAACCTCGACCTCACCCTGGCCGCGGTACTGACCGCGCAGGCCCTCAACGTCGGCTGGGGACCGGTCGTCTCACCGGGAGCGATGCGTTGACCAGGTCCCGGATCGGGCACGTCTACCAGAACTATGTGCGCGCCGAGACCCATGCCGGGGCCAACGCCGCGCTCATCGACGCTCAAGCCGGGATCGGCACCGCGCAGTTGTGGGGCGGCGGGCTGGTCGCCGCGGTGGACGGCACCCGGTTCGTGGTGCCCGTCCGCAGCATCGACGCCCGCGCGAACCCGAAATACTTCGGCCGCCGCAAGGGCAGCACCCTGCTCAACATGATCAACGACCAGGGTGTCGGGCTGGCCGGGATGGTCCTGTCCGGAACACCACGGGACTCGCTGTACGCGGTGGATCTGATGTATCGCCGCGACGGCGGACTCCGCCCGCAAGTGCTGATTTCCGACACCGGATCGTACAGCGACATGGTCTTCGGCCTGCTCAAACTCCTGGGCGTCGCCTACCGCCCCGAGCTGGCCGACCTGCCCGACCAGAAACTGTGGCGCATCGACCCGGCCGCGGACTACGGGCCCCTGGACCGGGCCGCCCGCGGCAGGATCGACCTGGCCAAGATCACCCGCCACTGGCCCGACATCGTGCGCGTGGCCGCCTCGGTGCACAGCGGCCAGGTCAGCGCCTCCGATGTCATGCGGATGCTGCAGCACGGCGGCGACCCCACCCAGCTCGGCGACGCCCTGGCCCACTTCGGGCGGATCTTCAAAACCGTGCACGTGCTCACCTACGTCGACCGCGAACCGTATCGGCGCGACATCAAATGGATGCGCAACCCGCAAGAAGAACGCCACGGCCTGGGCAAACACGTCTTCCACGGCCGCAAAGGCGAGCTGCGCGAGGCCTACCACGCCGGGATGGAAGACCAACTCGGCGCGCTGGGCCTTATCGTCAACGCCATCACCCTGTGGAACACGCGCTATCTCGACGATGCGTTGAATCAGCTACGCGCACAAGGCTATCCGGTGCTCGACACGGACATAGCCCGCCTGCACCTGTACTGGCACAAACACATCAACGTCCACGGGCACTACAGTTTCCAGCCACCGGAACCCGCCCGCCGGGCACTACGCGATCCCGACCTCCCCGACGACGAATAGGACGCCGAGGCCCGCCGTGTTCCCGCCGGCGCCGCGTTGCGCCTGGTCATGGAGCGCAATGCCGATGACCGCGTCATGTGGTGGGCGCATCAGCGAGGTGGGGGTTCGAGGGCGCGGTAGAGGGTGGAGCGGCCGATCTCGAGGTGTTTGGCGATGGCGGTGACCGACTCGCCGCGTTTGCGGCGGTCGATCGCGACGGCCAGGGTGTCGGCATCCACCGCCGCGGGGCGTCCGCCCTTGCGGCCATGGGCCGCGGCGGCGGCCAGGCCGTCGAGGGTGCGCTCGCGGATCAGCTCGCGTTCCATCTCCGCGGCCATGGCCGCGACCATGAACAGCATCTTCTCCGCCATCGTCTGGCCGTTGGGTTTGTGCACCCCGGCGCAGATGCCGGTGAGGATGTGCAGGTCGATCTCGCGGGCATGCAGCTCGTCTTCGAGCAGCACGAGCAGTTCCTTCATCGACCGCGCGACCCGGTCCGGTTTGTAGATCACCAGGGTGTCGCCGGGCTTGAGCGTCGCCAGGGTTTTGCGCAGCTGCGGGCGGTCGCCCCGGGTGCTGGCGGTCTCCACGACGACCTCGCGGCAGTCGGCACCGGCGAGTGCGTCGAGTTGCAGCTGGTGATCCTGCGATCGCCCGGACACTCTGGCGTAGCCGATCCGGACGATGTTGGTGTACGCCATCGGAGGATGGTCCCGCAAACTGTCCCGGAACTCAAGATCCGCCACCCGGTTCCGGGACGGGTTCCGGGACAGGCCGTCCTGGGCGTTCGCCACACTCTTTGCTGCCGTACCGGATTCGACCGATATCGGGACGACTACCCCTGTCGCCTCGAAATCTCAGGCAGTTTTCATCGATCTGAGGCGTCCGGCGCGCAGTCTCATGTAGTTGAAGCATCTCTGCCGTGGTCCCGCTGGCCCTGGCGGTGAGGCCACGGCGATCAGGCTTCGAGTGTGGCCGTGGGGAATACGCGACTCAGCCGATCGGGCCTTTCCCTGGGCCGGCACTGTCGGAACAACCGCCGCAACCGTGAGCCTGCGGCACCGACCACGACTCCTACACCCGCGCAACGAAATACCCCGACGCCAGGCGTGGGGCCAGCAGAGAGGTCGCATAGGGGGTAGTCAGGTGGGGCGAGGCGTAAGCGTGAAGGCCAGTTCGGCGAAGGCGGTGGCCGTGGGGAGGGGGTCGGCGGGCCAGGCCAGGAGGATGGTGCGCTCGGCAGCCGGGTCCAGCGGGATCGCGTGCACGCCCGCACGATGGGCGGGCAGCGACAGTTCGGGGACGATGCTCACCCCGAGCCCCTCGGCAACCATGGCGAGAATGCTGTTGGTGTCACGCACCCGATAGTGGCACTTCAGGCTCGCCCCCGCCGCCCGCGCGAGTGCCGTGATGAGCGGCTCGCACCCGCCTGTGGACATGATGAAGGGGTGCCGGGCCAGATCGATTATCGGCACCGAGTGGCAAAGACTCAGCTCGTGACCGCCTGGCAGGACGGCCAGCATACGATCGGCGGCAAGCGGCCGCGCCCCCAACCCGGCAGGGACCCAGACCCCGACACTCCGCCCTGTCGAGGACCCGGTGGTGCCCGCGACCCCGGATGACACAGTGGCGATGTCCGCCGCCCCGGTTACGAGCCACTCCAGCACCTCGTCGTCCGAGCCCTCCATCACCGTGAGCCGCACCGCCGAATGCACATCCGCGAACCGCCGCAGAATCGGCGGTAGCAGCCGGGCGTTGGCGCTGGGGATGACGCCGACGCGCAAGCTGCCGCGCTCGCGCCCCCGGGCCGCGGCCACCTCCTGCTCCAGCGCCTCCACCTGAGTGAGGATGAGCATGGCACGACGGCACACGGCACGCCCAGCCGCTGTCAGACTCACCCCGTGGTTGCCCCGGACCAGCAGCGCGATCCCGAACTCGCCCTCCAGCGCGCGCAGAGCGTGGCTG
>NZ_JBITBU010000037.1:0-25814 GCF_044452545.1 Nocardia sp. NPDC051900
CGTCCGGCGGCCACGTCCGCGGCCACGCCGGTGGCAGGCAGCACCGTCCAGCCGCGACCGGACATCACCAGTTTTTTCTGCAGCGCCATGGAGTTCGTCTCGGCCGCAACCCTCAGCTGGTCCGCCACGGGCGGTTCGGCCTTCTCGATCAGGTCGCGCAGACCGTGCCCGGCGACAGGCATCACCAGTGGGTGCCGCAACACGGTGTCCCATGAGACGGGTTCGTCTCCAGTCAGTTCGGCCCGCGGCGGCGCCACCGCCCACAGCCGTTCTCGCAGCAGCGGGATAATCGCGACCGACTGGGTGCTGGCCATGTTGTAGAGCAGTGAGACATCCACGTCGCCCACGTCCAGCCACTGTTGCAGATGGCCGGAGTATGCAGACAGGAACCGCAGTGCCACGCGGGGATAGCGCTCTTCCACCGCCGCGGCCAGTGGCTCGACCAGGACGTCGATCACGCTCTCGAGCATGCCCACGGTGACCGTGCCGGTCACTTCGCCCGGATCCGGACGAATCTCGGCCCGAGCCCGCTGCAGCTCGTTCATGGCGCGGCGGGCGCGGGCGACGAGCACCTCGCCGGCTCCGGTGGGGACCATGCCTTGCCTGGTGCGCTCGAACAGCGGGACCCCGAGCTCGGCCTCCAGTGTGCGGATCTGCCGCGTAACCGCGGGCTGGACCAGGTGCAGTAGCTGCGCCGCCTTCGTCACGCTGCCCGCGTCGGCGACCGTCACCAAGGCCGCCAGTTGCTTCAAATCCACGGTGAGCCCTTCTGTATCCGGATATGCGATGCCCCCATCAAGAATTGTTAGTTCTCAACTCTATACATCAACGAGCATGATATGTGAGCTGGCCGAAGGGACGGACTGTAGTCCTGTCGGATGGCCCCACCCCAGTAGCTCAGGGGAGAGAACTGGAGAGATCCATGCACGTGAGCACCCCGACCGTTTCCCGCCATCCCACGGTGAACCTGCCGACGTACAGCGTTGTCGTGGCCATCAACTTCGCTGTGATCGTGTTCGACGGATACGACCTGATCGTCTACGGCTCCACCGTGCCTGCCCTGCTGCATGAGCAGAGCTGGCACTTGACGTCCACGGACGCGGGCCACATCGGCAGCATCGCGCTGGTCGGTATGTTCTTCGGCGCGTTGCTCTCCGGCTCGCTGACCGACCGGTTCGGCAGGCGCCCCGTGCTGCTGGCCAGTCTCAGCCTGTATTCGCTGGCAATGGTGCTCGCCGCCGCCGCGAACGGCCCGGCAATGTTCGCCATCGCCCGCGGGATCGGTGGCATCGGTTTCGGCGCGGTCGTTCCGGCGGCCGTGGCGATCACTGTCGAATGGGCGCCGGAAGCTCGGCGCAACCTGTGCACCGCGATCATGACCGCGGGATTCGCCGTTGGCGGTATCGCGGCCGCCGGCATGGCCATCTGGCTGCTGCCGGTGCTGGGTTTCCGCGTGCTGTACGCGATCGGCGCGCTTCCCCTTGTGACACTGGTGCCGCTGGTTTGGTGGCTGATGCCCGAATCGCCGGTTTACCTGAAACGTCGTGGCGCCCCCGCGGCCGAGCAGGCCCGGCGTACCCCGATCACCGCTCTCGTCCGCGGTCGTGCGGGCGTCGCCATCACGCTCTTCTGCGTGGCGAATTTCTGCCTCGGCGTGATCGTGTTCGGCCTCAACACCTGGTTGCCGCAGATGATGGCGAACGCCGGTTTCCCGATCCGTTCGGCGCTGCTGTTCCAGTTGCTGCTCAACGTCGGTGCGATCATCGGCGCCGTGGTGGGCTCGATTATCGCCGACCGCACCGGCGCACGCCCCGTGGTGACCTCGATGTTCCTGATCGCCGCCGTCTGCATCAGCCTGCTCGGCGTGGCGATGCCGGCCGCGGCTCTATACTCGATGGTGCTGGTCGCCGGGATCGGTGCCACCGGAACCCAGATCGTGTTATTCGGCTATGTTGCCACGCACTTCGCCGCCCATCTGCGCGCCCGCAGCCTCGGTGTTACGACGGGTTTTGCCCGGCTCGGCGGCGTCGCCGGCCCCACCCTGGGCGCGTACCTGATCACATCGAGCGTGGGCCTGTTCTCGAGCTTCGGCACTTTCGCCGTATTCGCCCTCGTCGGAGCCATGGCGGCGGTGTCCGTGCCGACTCTGATCAGCGCTCGTAAGCCAACCGCGCAAGCACTGCAGTGAGGACCTCATGACCAACCCGACCGTCGCCACCTCAACCGCCGACCTCGTGGACGCGTTTCCGGACGAGGCACACACGTGCGACCTCCCGCTGCGGCAGTTCGGCGGCCTGGTGGCCTTCTCCGGGCGCATCGCCACCGTCCGTTGCCATGAGGACAACGCGATCCTGCGTGCGATGCTGACCGAGCCCGGCGAAGGCCGGGTGCTCGTGGTGGACGGGGGCGGCTCGCGGTACTGCGCGCTGCTCGGCGAGAACGTGGCGGAACTCGCACGCGCGAACGGCTGGGCGGGTCTCGTGCTCAACGGCTGTGTCCGGGACGTGGTCGCGCTGCGACGCTGCGAGGTCGGTATCACCGCCCTCGGCTCGAGTCCGCGCCGTGCTCGTAAGTCGGGTGCCGGCGAGCGGGACGTCCCGGTTTCGTTCGGCGGCGCGACCTTCCGGCCCGGCCATGAGGTGCACAGCGACGAGGACGGGGTCGCGGTGCTCGACCCGGCCGCGCGTGGCTGACGTGAGGAGGAACAGATGACCACGGGATTGCTAGAGGTTGGATCGCTGGCTCAGGCACGCGACTTGCTGGCAGCCGACCCAGATGCCACCCGCATCATCGGCGGCGGCACCGGTCTGATGCTGATGTTGAAGGCTGGCCTGCTCAGCGTGCCCACGCTGGTGAGCCTGCGCAAGGTGACCGATCCCGCGCTGAGGGAGATCGAGGTCCGCGGCGACCGACTCGTCCTCGGCGGGCTGTGCACGCTGAGCGACGTGCTGGACCATCCGGTGGTACGCCGCGAGTTGCCGGCGCTGGTCGCCGCGCTGCGGCGGCTATCCAGCGTCCGGACCCGCAACGTCGCCACGGTCGCCGGGTGCCTGGTGCACGGCGATCCGCACATGGATCTGCCGCCGTTGCTGCTTACGCTGGAAGCCGAGGTCGTGGTCCTGGGACTCCACGGAGAGCGTCGCATCACGTGTGCCGAGTTCTTCGTCGGCTACTACGAGGTCGCGCTGGCGCCCGAGGATATCGTCATCGGCCTGGAGATCCCGCTGCTGCGGGCCGGCACCTTCGCCACCTACCGCAAGTTCACCGGCGCGCTGGCTGAGGACTGGGCGGTGGTCGGCGTGGCGTTGTGCCTGCCGCAGGAGGCGGGGCGAATCACCCGGCCTGCCGTGGCTGTCTGTGCCGTCGAGTCCGCTGCCCGTCGTCTCCCCGAGGTGGAGCGTGCGCTGGATGGCGTGACAGCAGCCGACGTCGACCCGGACGGAATCGGCGAACTGGCCGCGTCGGCGGTGGAACCGGCCGACGACCACCTCGGCAGCGCCTGGTACAAGCGCCGTGTGCTGTCGGCCGAAGTAGCCCGCGGCCTGCGGGCCTGGGCGAGGGAGGCACAACATGGCGGAAAGTGACCGCACCGGGGACCGCAGGCCCGGGCACGCGCTGATTCGGGCCCGTGGCGGCATTCGTTACACGGACGACGTGCCGACACAGGGCGCGTTGCACGCGAAGATCATCCGCTCCAGCGTCGCGCACGCGACGATCAAGGAGATCGACGTCTCGGCCGCGTCGGCGCTCGAGGGCGTCGTCGGCGTTCTCACGCTGCAAGACCTCCGCAAGGTCGCCAAGGACTGTTACTACGGCCCGGCGTACAGGGACCAACCGATCCTCGCCGACGGCCGGGTGCGGCACTACGGCGAGCCGATCGCGGTCGTGCTTGCCGAAGACCCGCGCACCGCCGCGGCCGCCGCCGGACTCGTCGACGTCGACTTCGACGAGCTGCCGGTGGTGCTGGACGAAGTGGAGGCGGCCACCAGCGACATGGTCATCCACGACGAAGTAAACGCGGCCGCGGACTTCGAGGACCTGCGGGCGATCCACCGTTCGCAGAGCCCGAACGTGTACGTGACGCATCGGCTGTGCACCGGCGACTTCGACGAGGTCGCCCGCAACGCGCACCGGGTGATCGAGCACCGATTCCACACCGCCTCCACGTGTGCCACGCCGCTGGAGACGATCTCCACACATGTCACCCCGACGCCGGAGGGGGGACTGGACGTGCGCTCGCAGACCCAGACGCCCTCCTATGTGCGCCGTCAGCTTTCTCGCATGTTCGCTATGCCGGAGGCGTCGATCCGTGTGACGCAGGCCCCGCTCGGCGGCGGCTTCGGGCTCAAGATCTATATCCGCCTGGAGGCGCTGACAGCCGCGTGTGCGCTCTACACCGGTCGGACCGTCGTGCTCAAGTGCGACATGGAGGAGCAATTCTACCTGCCCAACCGGCGCGGTACCACGTCGGAGATCGCCTCGGCCCTCGATGCTGACGGTACTGTGCTGGCCCGGCGTTGCCGCATCTACTGGAACGGCGGCGCGTACGCCGACATCGGTCCGCGGATGGTGACCAAGTCGGGGTTCGTCGCCCCGGGGCCGTACAGCATTCCCGTTGTGGACGTGGAAAGCTATGGCATCTACACCAATCGCGTGCCAGCCGGCGCGATCCGCGGGTTCGGCGTCCCGCAGGTGGTGTGGGCGCACGAGATGCACACCAACATGATCGCGGCGGAGCTGGGCTTGGACCCGTTGGAGTTCCGCCTGCGGCAGGTGCTGAACCGCGGCGACAATCACCCCTCCGGCACCGCGCTGGAGAACTGCGACCCGCGGCGGGTGCTCACCGAACTGCACGAGGTCCTCGAGTCGGTGCCGCTGGGCACTGACCTGCCAGCGTCGATGGAGGGCTGGCGGCTCGGCCGCGGGCTGTCCTTCGGCGTCAAGGCCGCGATTACACCGACCACTTCGGTCGCCACCGTAACCGTGTCGCCGGATGGCAGCATCACCGTGCACAGTGGCACGGTGGAGATGGGCCAGGGCTCGACCGAGGCGATGCGGCGCATCGTCGCCCGCGAACTCGGCGTGTCCTGTGACGAGGTGGTCGTGGTCAGCGGGAACACCGACTCGGTGCCGTGGGACACCGGCACCATGGGCTCCCGCTCGACTTACCACATGTCGCGTGCGTTGGCCAACGCAGTGGCGGACCTCCGCGAGCAGCTGACCGGGATCATCACGGCCGCGCTCGGCACCGCGCCGCCGCCTGACGCCAACCCGTTCGAGGTCGAGGGCGGCGTGTCGGGCCTGTTGCGGAAGCATTTCGGCAGCATGGGCGCCTCGCTGGTCGGCGTCGGCAGCTTCACTCCGTCATACGAGAAGCCGGACCAGGACGGGAGGTCCAGCCACATCACTGAATTCTGGATGTGTGGCGCGACCGGGGTGGACGTCGCCGTGGACCCGGCCACCGGGGTGCTGAAGCTGCTGCGGCTGGTGTCTGTCGCCGACGTCGGCCGGGCAGTCAACCCGGCGATGGTGCACACCCAACTCTCCGGCGCCGCGGTGATGCAGGCCAGCATGTCCGTGGTCGAGCAGGTGCAGTACGACGAGCAGGGCCAAGTGCTCAACCCGAGCCTCGCCCTCTACCGCATCTTCGGATTCGGCGACAGCCCGCGGCAAACGCCTACCGGCTACGTCGAATACGGCGAGGACGCGACCCCGAAGGGTTGCGGGGAGTCGGGTTCGCTCGCCGTCGCACCCGCTATCGCCGCCGCGGTGCACGACGCGCTCGGCATCTGGGTACGGGAACTGCCGCTCACGCCAGAAAAGATCCTGCGCGCACTCACCCAGGGAGAACAGCGATGACCGACGAGCGGCAGATCACGTTTCGGCTGAATGGCCGGACCGTTCGGACCACCGTGGACAGAGACGAGAACCTGGTCACCACCCTGCGCGAACTCGGCGAGTACACGGTCCGGGAGAGCTGCGGGGTCGGCCTGTGCGGCAGCTGCGCAGTGCGGGTCGACGGCCGCTCGGTGTCGGCGTGCCTGTACTGGTCGGTACTGGCCGACGGCTGCGAGGTTGTCACGTTGAGCGGACTGTCCGAAGACCCGCGCGCGGTGGCATTGCAGAACGCCATCGGGGGGTGCGGTGGCGCACAGTGCGGTTACTGCACCCCGGGCATGGTGGTGACCGCACTGGACCTCGTGGACACCGGGGAGAAGCACAGCCATGACGAGGTCTGCGAGTGGATGAGCGGCAACCTGTGCCGGTGCGCCTGCTACCCACAGCTGACCGAGGCGATTACCTCGGCGGCCAACGGCCCGATCGTCGAAACAAAAGGAGAAGCCCGATGAGCAGTCCTGTCCAGCGGTGGCCCGGTGACAAGCCGATCGCCGTGGTGTTCAACGTCTGCCTGGAAGCGTGGAGCGAGGGCAAGGCCCCCGGAATCAACCCGATGGGCAACCCGCTGCCGCCGACGGTGCTGGACCGGATGGCGATCTCGTGGGCCGAATACGGCACCCGGTGCGGGATCCAGCGGTTGCTGCGGGGTCTGGCGCGCTATGGCGTGCGGGCCAGTGTCGCCGTCAATGGGATCGTGGCCGAGCAGTTCCCGGCGGTGGTGCATGCGGTCGCCGACGACGGACACGAACTGGTTGGGCACTCCTACGCCATGGACGTCGTTCCTGGCCTGTTGTCCCCTGAGGAGGAACAGGCCAATATCGACCGCTGCACCAAACTGATCGGCGAGGCCGCGGGCGCCCCGGTGACAGGGTGGCTGAGCCCCCGCGCGACGCCGAGCGCGGATACACCCGCCCTGCTGGCCGCCGCCGACTACCAATGGCACGGGGACACCCTCAACGACGATCTGCCGTATCTGCAGACGGTCGGAGAACGGGACATCGTCGCCATCCCGTTCAGCACGGACGTCAACGACATGCCATCGATGAAGTACGGCGCTGCACCCGAGCGGATGGTCGAAGCCTTCACCGAAAACCTGGCGGCCGCACGGCAAACCGGTGAGACCGCCTTGATCGACGTGACCACACACGCGCACATCTTCGGCAGGCCGCGGGGGGCACATTTCCATGAGCAGGTGCTGGAGATCGCTACCTCCGCCCCGGACGTCTGGATCGCCACCCGCGCCGAGATCGCCGCACACGTCCGGCAGACCAGCGGCACGCCGGTCGGCTGACCACGAAGGAGAGATGGAACCATGAAGATCGAAAACTCGTTCATTGTGCCGGGGGGTGTCGAGGAGGCCTGGTCGGTGTTGCTGGACATCGAGCGGATCGCGTCTTGCATGCCGGGCGCGCACCTCGACCGGGTGGACGGCGACGAGTTCACCGGCACGGTCCGGGTGAAGCTGGGCCCGGTCGCCCTGGCCTACCAGGGAAGTGCCCGCTTCACCGAGAAGGACGCGGACGGGCGCCGGGTGGTGATCGAAGGGCGGGGACGGGACGCGCGTGGCAACAGCACCGCCAAGGCGACGATCACCGCCATGCTCGCCGCACAGTCCGGCGAGACGAAAGTGCAGGTGTTGACCGATCTCGACATCACCGGCAAGCCAGCCCAATTCGGCCGCGGTGTCATCGTCGACGTCAGCAACAAGCTGATCGGTCAGTTCGCCGACCGACTCGCCATCGAACTTGCCGGCGACGACGACACGACGCCCGGCCCTGCGACACTTGCCCGGCCCGAGCCCGAGTCGATCAATCTCGCCGCATCCGTCGCCCCGGCCCTCATCAAGCGCGCAGCGCCTGTCGTACTCGCCGTACTCGCCGTGATAGTTCTCGTCGTCCGTAAGCGCCGCTCCTGAGCCAGACGTCCTGACGCCGCCTCACGCTGCCGACGATTTGACTTCTCACTCAGCGGGAATGTCGCTGCGGTTGCAAAATTCGAAGTGGCCATGAATTCGCCAATTTCCCGCGGTATTCCCGCGACCGTTCGTGGGAATTCCGCCTCGGGCTTCTCAGCCACCCCACGCGCCAGCCACGAAAGATGGATAATCTGTTATCCAGCGAAGCGCCAGTCGAGTTTCTCACCGCTGATCTCGAGGAGGAAAAATGACCCAGTCGAGCCTGGATTGGGATGCCATCTATCGACAGGAACCGCGACCCCCGTGGAGCATCGGCCGGCCTCAGCCCGAACTGGCAGCACTGATCGATCAAGGCAAGATTCGTAGCGATGTCCTTGACTCCGGCTGCGGGCACGCCGAGCTGTCTTTGGCCCTCGCGGCGCGCGGCTACACGGTCGTCGGCCTGGACGCCAGCGCTACCGCGATCAAGGCCGCAGCCGCTCTGGCCGCCGAACGAGGGCTCACGACAGCGACTTTCGCCCAGGCCGACATCACCAACTTTCAGGGCTATGACGGCCGCTTCTCCACGATCCTGGACAGCGCGTTGTTTCACGCACTCCCGCCCGGAAGTCACCAGGACTACGCGCGGTCGATCTTTCAGGCTGCCGCGCCAGGCGCGAGGTTGTACATTCTGGCGTTCGCCGCCGGGGCACTGGGGGACGATGATCCTGACCGGCCCGGCTCACGTGGTTATACCGAAACCGAGTTGCACGACGCCGTCGCGACGCTGTGGCGTGTTGATGACATCCGGTCGGCAAACCTGTACGGTAACGCGGCGGCGCTCGAGGTTCTGGGTCCCGCCTTCGCGGAGGCCGAACGCGACGGCGAAGGGCATTTCCTGACGCCGGGTTTCCTGCTCAGCGCGCACAAGCCGGAGCGATGAGGCGGTCCGGTAACGCAATTCGAAGACAGCGGGTACCCGCCCTACCGGGCACCGTCGTCGACCGAGCTACAGGTTCACCCTCCTGCGTCTGCCTCGCATGAACGGCCACGGCGCCCAGCCGCGAACCAAGAACGGCCCGCCCCGGGCCGGATCCCGTCAATCGTGATGGATGCGGCCTTCGACCTGGGTCAGTGGCCTGCCGCCGCCGCCCCAGCGCCGTGCGATGATCTCCGCGACGATCGACACGGCGGTTTCCTCGGGGGTACGGGCGCCAAGGTCGAGGCCGATAGGACTGGCCAGCCGGTCCAGCTCGGCGTCGGTCAGGCCGGCCTCGCGCAGCCGCTCCATCCGGTCACGATGAGTCCTGCGCGACCCCATCACACCGATGTAGTCGACCGCGGGCAGCAGCCGCAGCGTCACCTGCAGCGCCGGTACATCGAACTTCGGGTCATGGGTCAGCACGCAGATCGCGGTCCTCGAGTCGATCGCCCCCCGCTGGGCCTGCGCGGTCAGGTATCGGTCGGGCCAGTCGACGATCACCTCGTCGGCGTCGGGAAACCGGGCCGGGGTCGCGAAGACCGGTCTCGCGTCGCAGACCGTCACGCGATATCCCAGGAACGCGGCCTGGCGGGCGAGGGCAGAGGCAAAGTCGATGGCGCCGAGGATCAGCATCCGTGGCGGTGGGGCGTGGCTGGCAACGAACACCTCCATGCCGGCTTCCTGACGCTGGCCGTCGGGGCCGTATGTAAGCACGGCGGTGCGGCCCGCCGCGAGCAAGCCCCTGGCGTCGTCGGTAACCGCGTCGTCGGCGCGGGCAGAACCCAGCGACCCCTCGACCGTGTCCGGTCGGACGACCAACCGTCGTCCGACCCAGGCCGCGTCAGCATGGGCGATGACGGTGGCGATCGCGGTCGCGCGACGCGCATCGATGTCATCGGCGATAGAGCCTAGCTGCGGAAAGGTTTTGTGGGACACCGGCTCTACAAAAATATCGATGATCCCGCCACAGGTCAGCCCAACAGCGAAGGCATCGTCGTCCGATACCCCGTAGCGATGCAGTTTGGGCCGCCCGCTGGCCGTCACCTGGTTGGCGAGTTCGTAGACAGCAGCCTCGACGCAACCGCCGGACACCGAACCCGCGACCGTGCCGTCGGGCCCGACAACCATGGTGGCGCCTGGCGATCGCGGCGCGGACCTGATCGTGCGGACGACGGTGGCCACGCCTGCTGTTCCGCCGGACCGCCAGAAGGTCAGCAATTCGTCGAGTACGTCCCGCATTGTCGATGTCTCCTGATCAGGCCCACTGGCTGTAGCTGGTTCAGGAGCGTGGGCGTGGGGTTGCTGCAGTGTCGCTGCGTTTCCATTCGTCCAGGACGCGAATGGTCAGATTGTGGATGTGGCGGATCGCGGCTCGCTCCGCGTTTTCGCCGTCTTGCTGGACGAGTGCGTCGAGGATACGGGAGTGCTCCAGGACGGCCTGTCGTTTGCTGGAGGTCCATGCTGTCGAGTAGGCGGCCAGAATCACCTGCATCTGTACGCGCTCGAGGGAGTCGATGAGGCAGTCGTTCGCTGACATCCGGTGGATGGCCTGGTGGAACTCGAGATCGGAACGGCGTGCGCTTGCGAGGTTCTCGGCGTTGACCGCCTGGGCGAACCGGGAATGGATCTCGGTGAGCCGCTGGATGGCGCGATCATCGATGTGCGGTGCCGCCAATCGTGCGGCGAGGCCCTCCAGCGGGGCACGTACCGCCAGTGCGTCGAGGAGGTCGTGCTGGTTTGGTGCGGCGACTGCGGCGCCGCCGTCAGTTCGGCGTACCAGCCGCTCCGAGGTCAGGCGTTCGACCGCGGAGCGGACGGGGCTCCGGCTCATGCCGAACGTGGTGGCGAGGGCGTTGACGCTGACCTGACCACCTATGGGAAGTTCGCCGTCGAGGATCATGGCGCGAATGCGGTAGTAAGCCACCTCAGTGAGGCTGTCACCTGAGTTTTCCGATGCCGGCTGCCGGTCGCTCGCGCTGAGCGCGCTACCGTTGCGGGCGGCGCCGAACGCCATGGCCGTACCTCCCTCGACTACATTGTCGAACCGGGCATCTGCAATCCGTGCCATGATCCATCCCATCCCTCTGGGTGCCGGTGATTCTCTGTTTCACCGTAGCCGCACCATGGCGGGTGATAGTTCTTTGACCGTTGTCGCTCCGAGTAGTTGCATTGTTGTGCGGATCTCGTGGGTGAGGAGTTCGGTGACGCGGCGGACCCCGGTCTCACCGGCAGCCATCAGCCCGTAGAGGTAGGCGCGGCCGATGAGCACGCCATGTGCGCCCAGGCAGAGCGCGGCGATGATATCGGATCCGGAGAGGAATCCACCGTCGACCATGAGCTCGGCCCGGCCGCCGATCGCTTCGGCGAACTCGGGTATTGCTTCGAGCGGGGTGCGCGAGCGGTCGAGCTGGCGGCCGCCGTGGTTGCTGATCACCACGGCATCGGCGCCGACCTCGACAGCCGTGCGGGCGTCGTCGATCGACTGCACCCCCTTGACGATCAGCTTGCCGGACCATTCCGAGCGCAGCCACGCGAGGTCGTCGACCGTCACGGACGGGTCGAAGAGTTGGTTCGCGAGTTCGGCCGCGGTGCCTCGCCAGTTCGACAGGGACGCGAAGGACAGCGGCGGTGTGGTGAGCAGGTTGAACCACCAATGCGGGTGGCGCGCTCCGTCCGCGATGGTCCGCCAGCTCAGCGATGGCGGGATCGTCAGGCCGTTGCGCACGTCACGCAGCCTCATTCCGGCCACTGGGGTGTCGACGGTCAGGATCAGGGCTTCGTAACCGGTCTCGTGGGCTCGCTGCATGAGATCGCGGCTGCGTGATCGATCGTTCCACAGGTAGAGCTGGAACCATCGACGACAGCCGGGAATTACCTCGGCGACAGCTTCGAGTGAGGTTGTGCCCATTGTCGACAAGCTGTAGGGCAGACCCGCCGCTCCGGCGGCGCGTGCGACCGCGAGTTCGCCTTCGTGATGCATCATGCGCGTGAAGCCGGTCGGCGCGAAGACTACTGGGAGCGATGCCGACCGGCCCAGCAGCGAGCCCGAAGGGTCCACGGCCGAAACGTCCCGCAGCACCCTTGGAACGAATTCCACCGATTCCAGCGCTGCCCGTGCACGCGCTGCGGAGGCTTCGAGTTCGGCGCCGCCGGCGACATAGTCGTAAACGGCCCGCGGCACCCGGCGACGCGCGATGGCGCGGAGGTCACTGACCGTCGTCGCGCGTTGCGCGCGGCGGCGATCGCCATTCAGTACGAGGGGTTTGGGCTGCAGGAGCGGTGAGAGTTCAGACCAGCGCGGCAGTTGTCGATAGTCGCTTCCACCAGGACTTTGCATAACCAAAGCATGCATCCAAGTGATCGGGTTGTCAAATTCTGTTGCATCCATATGCGTAAGGCAATCGCGACCCGGAGCGGCCGCATGGCAGCACATCGAGCGGCCTCTTGGACTAGCCGACTTCCACTGCGAACAGGTGTTGACAACCCGAGTTCCACTCATTGCCCCGGCGTGCGACGATCCTGAGAGTGCTGTATTCATCGCAACCGGGTCTAGACAAGTTCTACATCCATACCTATCCTATGACCGAAGTCACTGCATGCTGGTATCGAAGGAGTTTCCGACATGTCCGCTACGTACCGCGTGGTCATTCCGCTTCCGGACCACGACTTCGATACGACCGAGTCTGCGGTCTCTTGGCAGCGCTTCAAGGAAGCGGGCTTCAGTGTGACGTTTGCGACGGAGACCGGGCGGGTGCCCGAGTGCGACCAGCGTCTGTTGAAGAGCGGGTGGTTCAACCCGTTACCCGCGGGCCCGGAGGCCGTGCAGGCCTACCGTGAGATGACGGCGTCCGCGGAATTCCAATCGCCGATCACCTTCCGCGACATCGACGCGAACGACTTCGATGCGGTGCATCTGTCGGGCGGGCACGCGCAGGGGATGAAGCAGTATCTGGACAGCAAGGTGCTCCAACAACGGATCGTCGACTTCTATCACGCGGGCAAACTGATCGGCTCGGTGTGCCACGGCACGCTCATCCCGGCTCGCGCGATCGACCCGGCGACCAGTCGCAGCATCATTTCCGGAAAGAAATTCACCACGTTGATCTTGCCGCTGGAGAAGTGGGCATTCCGAATCACTTGGTACCGAGTCGGTCGGCGCTATCGCACATATTGGAAGTACACCGAGACCGAAGTTCGGGAAGCGGTACAGCCGGGGGGACAGCTGCTGCGCGGCGAGTCGGTCGATATGCCGTTCGTCGTCGAGGACGGCCAATTCATCAGCGCCCGTTACCCCCTCGACGTGCCCGTCTACGCCGACGCGTTCGTGCGCCGGCTTCAGCAACAGGGGCAGGTCAGCCCGTCCGTGACTGGATGATCGCCGCTAGGACAGCATCGACCCGGCCGTCTGGCCGCGAATCTTTCCCATGTTCACCCGAAGGAGAATTGTGTCCAACATCGCGCCTGCCGACGAGCGTCAGGACCGTCGCAACACCAATGCCCTGTTTTCCGAGAACAAGCTGAAATTGGGCCTGTTCGGGCCCAACTGCGACCGCGGATGCGCTATGAGCCTGTCCGACGACATCCCGCTGTTGACGTGGGAATATACCAAGGAGGTCGCGCAGATCGCCGACAGGGCGGGCTTCGAGGCGCTGGTGCCGGTCGCGCGGTGGAAGCAGATCGGGGAAAATGGTTTCAACGGCCGGAACTTCGACACCTACACTTGGGCGGCCGGGCTCGCTTCTGTCACTGATCGCATCACCCTCGTGACGACTTCGCACGTGCAGTCGAATCACCCTGCCGTCGCTGCGAAACAGGTGGCGACGATCGACCACATCAGTGGTGGACGGGTCTGCCTGAACATTGTCAACGGATGGTTCGAGCCGGAATTCAGGATGTTCGGCACCGAGTTCCTTCCCCATGATCGCCGCTACCAGTACACGTCGGAGTGGTACGAGGTCGTGCGCCTGTTCTGGACCGAGGATAAGGAGTTCGACTTCGACGGGGAGTTTTTCAAGGTCGAGGGCGGCTACTCGCAGCCGAAGCCGATTCAGTCCCCGCTGCCGGCCATTATGAATGCGGGTGGATCGAAGACGGGACGGGAGTTCATCAGCAAGTACGCGGACGCCGGTTACGTGCTGCTGACCGGTTTCGACTTGAACACGGCCCGGGCGCAAGTGGAGCAGCGCGCGGCGGACGCTGCTGCGGCCGGACGTGAGGTCGGCACCTGGACGACCGCTTACGTCGTCCAGCGTGACACCAAGGAGGAAGCGGAAGCGTACCTGCAGAAGTTCGCCGTCGAAGAGGGCGACATGAGTGCGGGCGAGGCGGCCGCGCGCTACCTAGGACTCAACTCATCGGCGATGGAGCCGCACCAGTGGGAAGAGTTCGGTCTGCATCTGCGCGCGGGCTACGGAGGGTATCCCTTGGTCGGTACGGCCGAGGATATCGCCGAGCGGCTGGCCCAGCTTTCCGACATTGGTGTGACCGGCGTATCGCTGTCGTTCGTGGACTTCGTGGACGGGCTGGCGCGCTTCAACGCCGATGTTATGCCGAAGTTGGAGCAAGCGGGTCTGCGCAAGCCCCATGTGGTGGGACAGTGAGACGAATGACCGCCGACAACCTTCACGACCGCGGCCTCGTCGACGCGCGCACCTTTCGCGAGTCCATGGCCAGGGTGTGCGCGCCGGTCACGATCGTCACGACGCTGACCGCCGATGGGGTGCCCTACGGTACGACAGTCAGCGCGTTCGCTTCACTATCGCTGGACCCCCCCATGGTAAGCGTGTCCCTCGACAACAAGTCCAACATCCTCGCACGAGTCACCGACGCGGGCCGACTATCGGTCAATGTGCTGTCTACCGAGCAGCGTAGCATCGCGAAGACGTTTGCGCGAACCGGCGGCGACAAGTTCGCTGGCGTGCAGTGGTCCGTCAAGGAGCGGTTACCGCATCTGGGTGGCGTGAGCACCTGGCTGGCCTGCGAAGTCATCCGACTGGTCGAGGGTGGCGATCACACCATCGTGCTGGCCGCGGTCCGGCACGCGGAGTTCAGTGATCTGCTTCCCCTGGTCTATGCCCGCCACGTCTTCGGAACCCACGACGAGCTCGCCAGGGGGCAGCGGTGCGCTTAGCCAATGTGCGCGGCCGCGCAACGGTCGTGATCGATGATCACACAGGCGTGGACGTCCACGACATCTCCGAGGGAGCGTTCCCCACGGATGCCTCGGAACTGCTCGCCCGGTGGGAGGAGTTCCGGCGCTGGACATCCGAGCAGGACCCGCTGGCGTGGGACCACCACGGGCGAAAAACGTTGGACCACAACGATCTCGGTCCGGTAGTGACCGCCCCCCGGCAGATCTTCGCGATCGGCCTCAACTACGGGCTCCACCGGGACGAGGCTGGGTTCGCCGATGCCACCGCGCCGGTGATCTTCACCAAGTTCGCGAGCAGTCTGTGCGGCGCCCACGCCACCGTCACATTGCCCTCCGATGGGGTCGACTGGGAGGCCGAAATCGTCGCCGTGATCGGACGGGCCGGTCGCGACATCCCTGCGGAGAAGGCTTGGGATCATGTTGCCGGGTTGATGATCGGGCAGGACCTCTCGGATCGGACGCATCAGTTCACGCCGCCGTCACCGCAGTTCTCTATGGCGAAGTCGTTCGAGAACTTTTCGCCGGTGGGTCCGTTCCTGGTGACGACCGACGAATTTCCCGATCCTGACGACATCGAACTGGGCTGCTTTCTCAATGGCGAAGCCGTACAGCGAGACCGCTCCTCCAACATGATTCACGGCATCCCGGTCCTGCTCGAGACCCTGTCACGGGTCGTCGAACTGACGCCAGGTGATCTGATTTTCACCGGCACCCCGGCGGGCGTCGGCATGGGCTACGAGCCGCCTCGATACCTGCGCCCCGGCGACGAACTTGTCACGTGGGCCTCGGGTATCGGTGAAATCCGGCAGCGATTCCGCGCGAAGACTGCGTGATCTCCCGCGCCCCGGCGGTCCCGGGCAGAAGACCGTAGCTGACGAACTGAGAGTGGAATATGGACCTCGCACACAGACAACCGGGCCTCTCTGAGGAAAGCGCCGAATTTTGGCAGCGGGCCGGCCAGCTCATTTCCTGGAACCGCGCGCCCAGTCAGGTGTTGTCCGAGACGCCGGGTCGGTGGCAGTGGTTCCCCGACGGGCGCCTCAACACCTGTTTCAACGCCCTCGACCGCCACGTCATCGCCGGCCACGGCGATCGGATCGCCCTGATCTGGGAGAGCGCGATGACCGGAGCTCAGGAACACTTCAGCTACGCGGCCCTGCAGCACGCGGTCGAGGTGTGCGCCGCTATGCTGGTTGATCTCGGGGTACGACTCGGAGACCGCGTCGTGATCTACCTGCCGATGATTCCCGAGGCCGTTATCGGAATGCTGGCCTGCGCCCGGATCGGTGCCATTCATTCGGTGGTCTTCGGCGGATTCGCAGCGCCAGAGCTGGCCGCCCGCATCGATGACGCACAACCGCGGGTCATCCTGACCGCATCTTGCGGACTCGAGCCGGGACGAGCGATCAACTACAAAGAACTCGTCGACGACGCGCTTGCCCAGTCGAACAACACTGTCTCGGCCGTGGTTGTCAAACAGCGGGCCGAATTGCCCGCGATGCTTGTGCCGGGCCGCGATCTCGACTGGGATGCGGAAATGTCGTCGCGCGCGGGGGCCGAGATCCCTTGTGCCGATCTCGCTTCTGGCGACCCCCTCTACATTCTCTACACCTCTGGCACGACGGGCCGACCGAAGGGCGTCGTCCGGGACAACGGAGGTCACGCCGTCGCCCTGGCGTGGTCGATGCGTCACGTGTTCGGTATCGAAGCCGGCGACGTGTGGTGGGCCGCCTCGGACATCGGCTGGGCCGTCGGCCACTCCTACGCGGTGTATGCCCCGCTGATAACGGGGGCGACAACCGTGCTGTATGAGGGGAAACCGGTCGGCACACCGGACGCGGGAACATTCTGGCGGATCTGCGCCCGACACAGGGTCAAGGGGCTGTTCACCGCGCCGACAGCATTGCGGGCGATTCGTCGCGCGGACGAACACGGCGACTGGGTACGCAACCAGGATCTGGACGCCTTCGAAGCGCTCTACGTCGCCGGAGAGCGGCTGGACGGGGAGACGGCCGCCTGGGCGCAGACCGTGCTCGGAGTCGCCCCGATCGACAACTGGTGGCAAACCGAAACCGGCTGGCCCATCACCGTCGGATCGGCACATACGCAGCCGACGGCCGGAGGTCGGCCAACCCCCGGATTCAACGTCATCGTTCTCGACGCCAACGGCGGCGAGGTACCGCACGGCAGTGAAGGCTCGATCTGTCTGCGGCTGCCATTGCCCCCAGGGGTCACGACTGCGATCTGGAACGACCCGGACCGCTTCGAAAACGAGTACCTCACCGCGTATCCCGGCTACTACCACACCGGAGACAGCGGCTACATCGACGCCCAGGGCGCGGTGCAGGTGCTCGGGCGGACAGACGACGTCATCAACGTCGCGGGGCACCGCCTGTCCACCGGTGTGCTCGAGGGCCTCGTCGCCTCCCACCGCAGCGTCGCAGAGTGCGCGGTCGTCGGCCTCGACGACGCGCTCAAGGGGCAGGTTCCGCACGCGTTCGTCGTGCTCAAGAACGGCACCGAACACCGCGACCCTGCCGTGGTGGACGAAATCGTTCAACTGGTCCGCGCGCGATTCGGCGCCGTTGCCGCGCTTCGTGACGTCCACATCGTCGAGGCACTACCCAAGACTCGCTCGGGCAAGGTGCTGCGCCGCACTATCCGCGACCTGGCTCAAGGCCGGGACGTCAAGACCCCACCCACAATCGAAGACCCTTCTGTGCTGGACCTACTCAAGACCCAACTCACCGCAAGAGTCACACCATGACTCGGGCGACTACCGAGCACCGACCGCCTGTGTCCGGGCGGTCGGCTCCCAGATCGGGTGCGGTACGCGAGGCGGTGGCAGCGATCAGACAGGGTAAGCCGGTCATACTCGTCGACACCGACCGTGACGTGAATGGCGGTGACCTGGTTTTCGCCGCCGAGCAAGCGACCCAGCGACTCGTCGCCTTCGCCATCCGCCACGGCTCGGGATTCCTGTGTGTCGCCATGACCGAACCCGCCGCCGACCGCCTCGACCTACCCGCCCTCGTTATCGACGAAGACCCGTGTAGGCCCGGCTACGCGGTCTCGGTTGACGCCCGTGACGGTACCACGACCGGCATCTCGGCCGCCGACCGCGCGCTGACTATGCGCATGCTCGCCGACCCGCGCACCGATTCAAGTGCCCTCTCACGCCCCGGTCACATCGTGCCGCTTCGCATATCCGCCGCCGGTGTACTGCGGCATCCCGGCGCCGCCGAGGCTGCGGTCGATCTCGCAGTCCTGGCCGGGCTGAAGCCCGCCGCAGCCCTTTGCAAGCTGGTCTCGGAAAACGACCCACGCGAGTTAGCCCAGGGCTCGGAGTTGCGGCGCTTCGCGCAGGAGCACCATATCCCCATCCTCTCCATCGCAGAACTTGCCGACCACCGCCTCCGAAACAGCACGCTGGTCACACCCGCCACACGAACGGCGATTCAGCTGGCCCATGGCACATTCACCGCCGTTAGCTACTGCAGCATCTTCGATGAGCGCAGGCACATCGCCCTCATCATGGGCACGAACTTCAGTGGTTCGGTACCCGTGCGGATCCAGCGCGAATGCGTGATAGGCGACGTATTCGGCTCACCGGACTGTGACTGCGCGGAAAGTACCAATCATTCGCTGGCTGAAATCGCCTCGGCCGGTGATGGCGTACTTATTTACCTTCGCCGCCCTGAAAACGCAACGATACTAGGGCACGATCCAGCTGGTACGACCGTGAAATATCAACTTCCACAAGATATCGTCATCGCCGCGGGTATCTTGCGGAATCTTGGCTTGCGCTCAGTACACCTTATCGCGCCCCGTGCCGGCGACGCGCAGGCACTGGCCCGACTGGGCGTCCCCGTCGACACGCGGGAAGCGTAAACGGTAACAGCACCGGCCACGGACAGCGACGAACTCGACCGCTGACCGCTCATACCAACTATCTCCGAAGGATTTGGGACATGGCACATCTGCTGCATATCGATTCGAGCATACGGGGGGACAGGTCGGTGACCCGGCAGCTCACGGCCCGTGCGGCTGCGGCGTGGCGGGCCGCTCACCCCGAGGGCTCGGTGACCTATCGCGACCTGGGTGCGGAGCCGCCGCCGCATCTCGACGCGGTCGGCGGACTCGCGCAGGTGGTGCCGCCGGAGGCGCAGACGCCGGACCAGACGAAGTCCTGGGCGGTCAGCCTGGAACTGGTCAACGAGATCAAGCGGGCCGACACCATCTTGCTTGGTCTGCCGCTGTACAACTACGGTGCGCCGAGCAGTGTGAAGTCGTGGGTCGATCGCCTGATCGTCCCTGGGGTGACATTCGACCCGGAGACCGGAGCGCGCCTGCTGGAGGGCCGTGAGTTCGTGGTGCTCGCCGCGCGCGGCGGCGGGTATAGCGAGAGCATGCCGCGGGAGGGCTGGGACCACGCGGAGCCGTGGCTGCCGCATGCCCTTTCGATGACCGGGCTCGAACCGCGGTTCATCACCGCGGAGCTGACGTCCGCCGCGTCGGAGCCTGCGATGGCGGCGCTGGTGCCGCTGGCCGAGCAGAGCCGCGCGGCCGCCGAGCGTGAGATCGACAACCTGTGGGCGCCCGCGATGGCTGGAGGTACACCTGGAGGTGTGCCTGCTGACAAAGACACCTCGATGTTAGGCGTCCGCGACAAGTGATCCACGTCACTCTAGCCTCTCGGTAAGCTGATTCAGCATGGCGAATTCGGCGGGCGGCACACTGGGCGGATTCAACCGGTAGTCGTAACACCTTCGATCTGCATGTGGTGGGTCGAGCAGACACCGGAGCGCACTTCTGATCCGCCATGGTCACGCTGTATTGGTGGGCGGCTCCACCTGGCGCAGAACACGCCGGGCGTGGGCCAGCACGGGCGCGTCGACCATGCGGCCTTCGAAGGTGAAAACCGCGGTGTGCGCCTCGGCTGCGGCGAGAACGGCCTTCGCCCAGCTGATCTCGTCGTCCGACGGACGGAACGCGGTCCGCACGACGGCGACCTGCGTCGGGTGAATGCATGCCTTGGCCGCGTAGCCGGAGGCGGCCGCGGCGGCGCTGTCCGCCGCGAGGGTGTCCAGGTCGGCGATGTCGACGAGCACGGTGTCAATCGGCGTCACCCCGTTCGCCCGGGCGGCATAGAGTACCTGGGTCCGGGCCTGCACGACCTCGGGCCGGTAGCCGCCGTCCGCGGCCCGCCTGCGGCTGCCGCCGAGGTTCGCGACGAGATCCTCGCTGCCCCACATTATCCCGACGCAGTTGCGCGACGCAGCGATCGCGGGGGCCTGGAGAATTCCACGCGCGGTTTCGCACAGGGCGACGACCGGGTGCGTGATCGACTCGACCGCCGCCGGCGAGGAAGCCATCGGCAGCATGACCGCGACGTCTCGGAACGGGGCGAGCGCCGCGAGATCGTCTGCGTGCCAAGGGGTTCCGACAGCGTTGATCCGGACCAGCACGGCCTCGCGGTCGAGGCGCCCCAGCGCCTCGACGACGTGCTCGCGGGCGAGGTTCTTGGCCTCCGGACCAACGGCGTCCTCGAGGTCGAGGATCACCGAGTCCGCCGCGGCGAGCGCCTTGTCGAACCGTTCCGGCCGGTTACCGGGGCAGAACAGCAGTGCCGGGCCGCGCACGTCCGTGGCCATCAGTCGAGCCCGCCGCGTTTGACCAGTTGCGAGGCGATCACGTTGCGCTGGATCTCGTTGGTGCCTTCGCCGACGATCATGAGGGGGGCATCGCGGAAGTAGCGCTCGACGTCGAACTCGGTGGAGTAGCCGTAGCCGCCGTGGATTCGAACCGCGTTGAGCGCGATCTCCATCGCGGTCTCGGAGGCGAACAGCTTCGCCATCCCAGCCTCCATGTCACATCGCTCGCCGGCGTCGAACTTCTCCGCTGCGAAGAGGGTCAGCTGCCGTGCTGCGGTCAGTTTGGTGGCCATATCCGCCAGGTAATTCCCGATGGACTGGTGCTGCCAGATCGGCTTGCCGAAGGATTCGCGCTCCCGGGCGTAGCGCAGGGCGTCGTCGAATGCCGCCTGCCCGACGCCAAGAGCCCGGGAGGCGACCTGGATACGGCCGGTTTCCAGCCCTTTCATCATCTGAGCGAACCCTTTCCCCTCGGTCCCGCCGAGCACCGAGGAGGCTGGCACGCGCATGCCGTCGAAGTTCAGCTCGCACGTCTCGACGCCCTTGTACCCGAGCTTGGACAAGTCCCTGGAGACGGTCAGGCCCGGCCCGTGTTCGACGAGCAGTACGGAGACGCCTTTGTGTCTGGGCTCGGCCCTCGGGTCGGTCTTGCACAGCAGGGCGATCAGTCCGGAGCGGCGGGCGTTGGAGATCCAGGTCTTGGTCCCGTTGATCACGTAGGAGCCTGCGTCGAGGCGGGCGTGGGTGGTCATCGCCTGCAGGTCCGACCCGCCGCCGGGTTCGGTGAGCGCCATGGTCGCACGCAGCTCGCCGGTTGCCATCCTCGGCAGGTACCTGTCCTTCTGCTCCTGTGTGCCGAACGCCAGCAGCAGCTTGGCGACTACGGTGTGGCCGCCCATCGCCCCGGCCAGTGACATCCAGCCGCGGGCCAGTTCGGCGGTGACCAGCGCGTAGCAGGGCATGGAGACAGGCGCCTCGCCCCACGGTTCCGGGATCGCCAAGCCGTAGATCCCGAGCTCCTTCATCTGCTCGATGATCCTCTCGGGGTACTCGTTCGCGTGCTCGAGCTGCTGGACCACGGGTTTCACCTCGCGATCGACGAACTTTCGCACAGTATCGAGGACGTACCGTTCCTCGCTGCTCAGCGCGCTCATGGTGGTGCGGTCCTTTCGAAATGTCGGGGAGGTTCAGACGACGGCGCGGTCGTGCAGGTCGGCGATGTCTGCGACGGAGCGGCCGAGCTCGCGCAGAATGGCATCGGTGTGCTCGCCCAGCGCGGGGACCGCTCCCATCACCGGCTCGATTCCGGCGAGGTCGGCCGGGGGCCGCAGGGCAGCGACGACGCCGCCGGGTACGGCGACCTCGTGCCATCGCGCGCGCTCGGCCAGTACCGGGTGGTCAAGGAAATCCTCGATCCGGTTGAGACCGGCGTTGGCCACGCCGGCCTTGTCGAGCAGCGTCCCGGCGGCCGCGGTCGTTACCGTCGTCAGCGTGCGGCCGATCAGTTCGTTCAGTTCCTCGCGATGGGCGACCCGCGCCGAATTCGACGCGAAGCGGGGATCGGTCGCGACGGTGGGATCGCCGAGCACAACCGTGCACAGCGCCCGCCACTCGCGATCGTTCTGCACGGCCAGCAGAAGGCTTCCGTCCGCGGTGTCGTACGGGCCATACGGTGCGATGGTGGCGTGCTGGGCGCCGACGCGGGCGGGTTGTCGTCCACCGTAGCGGGTGTAATACGCGGGCGCGCCCATCCATTCGGCGAGCGCCTCGAACAGTGACACCTCCACCGCGGATACCCGTCCGGTCGTGGCGCGATGCAGCAGGGCGGTGAGGATGCCGGAGTAGGCGTACATGCCAGCGGCGATGTCGGCCACCGAGATGCCGACCTTGGCCGTCTCGTCCCGGGTCCCGGTGATCGAAAGCAGCCCGGTCTCGCACTGAACGAGCAGGTCGTAGGCCTTGCGGTCCGCCCAGGGACCGCGGGTGCCCCAGCCGGACACCGTGCACGGGATGACCCGGGGGTGGCTCCGCGCGAGCGATGCCGCGTCTACACCCAGCCGATCTGCGGCGCCGGGGCCGAGGTTCTGCACGAAGATGTCTGCGCGATCGAGCAGCTCGCGGAGCACCGCGCGCCCGTCCGGGGATTTGACGTCGAGGGTGATCGACTCCTTGCCGCGATTGAGCCAGACGAAGTAGCTGGAGTTCCCGTACACGGTCTCGTCGTAGCCGCGGGCGAAGTCGCCGGACTCCGGGCGCTCGACCTTGATCACGCGAGCGCCGAGGTCGGCGAGCTGGCGGGTGGCGAACGGCGCCGCCACGGCCTGTTCCAGGCTCACCACGGTGAGGCCGTGCAGGGGTGGGAGAGAGGTCTCGGATGCCATCAGGGTCAGCCTTTCAGGCTAGGCGAATCGAGGCGGTCAGTGACGGAGCGACGCCCTGCGCTGCGACCGTTACCGACAGCTCGTCGCCGTCGCGTGAACCGGCGGCCACGACTGTGGCCGGAACGAAAGCCGGCTGGACGAGCCGATAGGCGACGCTGCGAACGCGAACGCCGTGTAGGCGCGGCAGCTCCAGGGCGAGCAGGGCGAGTAGCGGCCCATGCACGACGAGGTCCGGATAGCCCTCTACGCCGGTGGCGTACGGCCGGTCGTAGTGGATCCGGTGGCCGTTGTAGGTGAGCCCGCTGAACCGGGCGAGCAGCACCGGGTCGGTGGCCAGGCTGCGCCGCCACACACTTGTCTGCTTGTGCTTGTGCTTGTGCTCGGGCTCGGGCTCGTCGCCGTCGGGCCGGGTCATCGTCCGTGGCGGCGTGCCCGCCGGCTCGGACCGATAAACGACGTCCTGCTCCTCGCGAGCGACCGGCTTGCCGTCTGCCGCCAGCTCATGGCGGACGGTCACGAATGCCATCTCCCCGGTCCGCCCGGTCTTCACGTTCACGTCGGTCACTGCGGCGCGGGCGGAGAGCTCGCAGCCGTGCGGGATCGGTGCCCACTGCTCGAAGCGTCCACCTGCGAACATTCGGCGGCGGCCCGGAATCGGCGGCAGAAACGGCCCAGTGGCCGGGTGCCCATCCTCGCCGATCTCGGCCTGCGGGGGGTGGTCGATCAGGGTGAACCAGTGCCAGAGCGGTGGCAGCTCGTCCGCCGGAGCGGGGGCGTCGAGCAGTGCGGCGAAGGCTGCGGACTGCCAGGGGTCGACTCGCCGGGCGGATTCGACGATCGCTGGGCGCCAGTGCCGCATGGCTATGGCGAGGCCGCTCTGGCTGTCTGGTGTGGCCATGCTGTTCCTCCGTTGGTCGACCTCAGCGGCTTTCTCGAATCGTCCCCCACCAACAGTGATACGTGAAATGAAATATATTCATGATCTTGATACGATCAATGCATGAACACCGAGGATCTCGAGTGGTTCGTGGCGCTGGCGGAGACGTCGCACATGACGCACGCGGCGAAGCGGCTGAACACCACCCAGCCCACCCTGTCGCGCAGCCTGGCCCGGCTGGAGCATGAGATCGGGGCGCCACTGTTCGACCGCGTGAATCGACGTCTGCGGCTCAACCCTTCCGGTGAGATGCTGCTCCGGCACGCGCGGCGCAGCCTTCTCGAACTTCGCTCCGCGACCGAGCGCATCCGGGTGCTGCGGGATCCGGACCGCGGTACAGTCCGGCTCGGGTTCTTGCACTCGGTCGCGACGTGGTTGGCGCCTGAGCTGATCCGTGGGTTCCGGGCCAGGGTGCCGCAGGTGCAGTTCACCTTGACGCAGGCGGCCACGTACGAGCTGGAGGCGCTGGTCGCCGACGGCATCGTGGATCTCGCCGTGACCGGCCCACGTCCAGACTCCCAGGACCTGGCCTGGCACACGATCCACACCGAGCAACTGTGCCTGGTCGTCCCGCGCGATCATCGGCTCGCAGGCAAGGACAGCGTCGAGATCGCCGCGGCCGCGGGTGAACCGTTCATTATGCTGGGCCCGGACTTCGGCTTGCGCAGGCTGACCGACGACCTGCTAGCCCGCGTAGGCGAGCAGCCGGAGATCGCCTTCGAGAGTGCCGAAATCACGACGATGGAGAGCCTCGCCGCGGCCGGGCTCGGCGTCACGGTCGTGCCTCGCCCGCGGCCGCACCGAGCCGACCCGAACGCGGCCTACATCCCACTCACCGACCCCGCCGCGCAGCGGGCGCTCGGGCTGGTATGGCGCGCGGAGCAGTCCGAGTCCCCTGTGGTGAGTCGCTTCCGGGCCTTCGTTGTGTCCGAGCAATGGTCCGCTCTGTGAGATGAGCCGACTGCCCAGCGCCGTCATGCGTGCTGCGGGCGGTGACTCACGGGTGCGGATGGGCAGGTGGGTACCGGGCGCTGTGCATTATCGTGAAACTCAGTGGTCCTGCCTGCAAGGGGACTGTAAGTTTAATGGCTCTGTCCCATTTTCGGCTCTGTCCCACTTTCGGTGGTAGCCCTGGCTATCCGAGCAGGATGCGATGTCGGAGCAGGGGGAAGCCTGCGCGGCCGTACATTTGGCGTTTGATCAGCTTCGTCTTCGTGTTCACGCCCTCGGTAGGTCCGCTGCTGTAGGGCAGGGTCAGCCCGGCGACGACGGCGTCGTGGTCCTGGTCGAGGCCGGTGAGGAACGGTTCGAGCTCGATGAGACCAGCCTCTCGAACCTGCTTGATCCAGGCGTCGATCTCGGCGCCGCGACGTTCGGTCATCAGCTGCGCGAACTCGCGAACCAAATCGGCCAAGGCGGTCATCTCGGGGCAGGCGGCCAGCAGATCATCCAGGTGAGAGCGTCGTCCGTCGGGCAGGTTGTCCGGACGGGTCAGAATCCAGCGGGTCACCCGCCGTGGCGACGGTGTGATCCGGTCGCCCTCGAGGCGACCCTGGTTGATGTACCGGTAGAGCAGGTTCTGGCCACCGGTGTAGCCGAGTTCGGTGATCTCGGCGAGCAGCCGCAGCACCGGGACGCCCGGCTCGGCGGCGCGGCGAGCGCGCAGGTGGTCGCGGTAGGGGTCGACCAGCCAGGCCCGGTACTGGGGTGGGCGGCGCAGCCGCTGCGGCTGGGGCACCCGGGAGTAGCGTTTGACCGTGTTCAGCAAAAGCCCCAGTCGCCGTGAGCAATCCAGCAACCCGACTCCCTGATCGAGAAGGTCGTGGATGGCATGCCAGCGTTCGATGGTGCTTTCCTCCCGGACCAGCGACTGCCGCTTCGGGCCGGCGGCGGCCCAGCAACTCGAGTGCGCGGCGA
>NZ_JBITBU010000038.1:0-23152 GCF_044452545.1 Nocardia sp. NPDC051900
CCCACCGACTGGTCCTGGATCAACCCGCCGATCTCCTCCGGCCTGACCCCGACCTTCCACCGCTACTACGACCCACCCGACATGGACATCCGGCCCAACTTCGTACGGAGGAGTCCGATTCACGACGAACACTTGGAATGCCCTCGGCGCCTGGAAACATATTGAAGAAGGACTACGCGGACCCCCCCCAAGTCGGCGAATTCTATTGATCAAGCTGTTGCTGGTCGACCGGACGGTCGGGGAAACAAACGCTCGTCGCGCCAACTGCATCGCGGTCGTCACGACCGTCGGCTACAGCTGTCACCTACATTGGCGAATCGGGAGCCGGACTCCTCGAACTCACGGCGCAATCTCACCACACGATCGAGAATGCTGCGGGGTGGCGCGCCACGAGAGGAATAGTCGTACTCACCATGAGCGCGGCCGCACAGTTACATCGGCACCACCGGGATGCGTATGCAAGCATCGTCGGCCCTTCACTCGTGTATTCCGATGGTTTGAGACCTCACTCTGTCTACATCGCTTCGGAACGACCGAAATCACCCATAACGTGTACATTATGCACATATCAAGAAATTGACAATGGATTCGTGTGTCGATCAGGGATCTACTGATGTGTGTAGGCGCATCGCAGATTGGTCCGCTATTAGCGAATAGACCTGCACATACGGTCACCGCAAAGAACAGGATCATGAAACTAGCCCGCTTCCTCTATCGCAACCACGTTCGGTACGGCATCGTCGGACCCGATGGCATCGTCGCGTTGGACCAGTGTGCAGGGACGTTCAGCAATCTGCTCGCGAACTCCCGGACGTCGGTGCTGGAAAGCGACATCTGCATTCCCGCGAACGAGATCGTCTGGCTGCCCCCGTTCACCTCGGAGGCCAAGATCATTTGTGTCGGCTTCAACTACGCGTCCCATGACAGCGAGGATCATCGCCGAGCCGGCGAGTACCCAACACTGTTCGTTCGCTTCCCGGATTCCTTTGTTGGTAGTGGGAATCCCGTGGTGACCGAGGCCGACAGCCGCACCCTCGACTGGGAAGGCGAGTTAGCTCTCGTGATCGGTCAGGGTGGTCGGCGGATCCCGGTAGATGACGCTTGGAATCACATCGCCGGTTTCACCCCAATGGCGGAGAACAGCGAGCGAATCTGGCAGACCCACTCGGCCCAGGCGACAGCTGGAAAAAATTGGTTCGCCAGTGGTGCGTGCGGTCCGTGGGTCACTACCGTAGACGAGGCAGGCCGTGGGCCATTTGAGCTGACAACAAGACTGAATGGCCATGTCGTGCAACAGGCTTCGACGTCAAGTCTCCTATTCAATTTCGCCTCGCTGGTCAGCTACGTAAGCACTTTCACCCCCCTGCGACCGGGTGATGTCATCGCCACCGGGACGCCCGCGGGCTCAGGTTACCGTCAGAACCCGCCACGGTTCCTCGAGCCCGGAGACGAACTCGAGGTCAGTGTGCCGGGCGTCGGCACGCTTCGGCACAGCGTCACGACGGGGCCGGGAAACATAGTCACTGCCAACGATATCTCGTGGCAGCAATCCACTCGATAGGACACCGATCAATGATGATTGCCGATCCACTCAGCACTGGGGAGATGGCCACTTTCGATGCGCATCCTGGGGGGCGCACGGAGCAGCCGGTTCCATGGCGACCGTTCAAGGTTCGGGCCGCGGAGATCCATGCCGAGATCGAGCGGCTCGCTTCGATGCCGCAACCTGCCGACGGCTACCGTGCCGCAGGCATCGTACACCCCGACTCCGTAGGATCGGTGCGCAGCTTCGCTCCTGGTATTGACGTTGTCGTCGAAGTGCTGCTCCCAGGTGAAGCGACGAAGCCACTCCGACGCAACAGCAGCAACGTTGTCATCGGAATCCAGGGGGAAGGCCGGGTGGAGGTCGGAGGGCGCACAATCCACCTTTCGCGCTGGGACGTCTGCAACATCCCATCGATGAGGCCCTACAGCTACCGCAACGACAGCAACGAATTATGGGTACGCTTGACTTACTCGAACTATCCGCTGCTCAGCAAGATTGGTGTGAGCTACGCAGAGCCCTTGGCCGAAATGACCGCGGCCACGCCCACGCCTGCACGCGAAGGTTCTGCACAGTACAATCGGACGAACGCGCCGGACTTCGAAGTCTCCGAGTTCGGGTCACGCGTCCGCGGCTACGAGTTTCTCACCGACATCGAGGTCGTGGAGAACCAGGCTCAGCATTGGCCGTGGGCTGCGGTCTCGCAACACTTGAGCGACCAGCTCGGTGACGGCAAACGCGCAATTCTCGCGTACTACAATCCCGCCACCGAACGCCGTAACGGCGCGACTCACAGCTTCTTCGTCACCGCCACACAAGTTCCGGCGGGATTCCCGCCCATGCCTGAGGGGACGCGTGGTCACCGGCATATCTCGGCGGCGATCAACTATCACTTTCGAGGCACCGGCAAAAGTGTTATCGACGGCGAGACGATCGAGTGGGGTCCGGGAGATCTGCTGCTGTCGGCGCCAGGGTGGCGCGAGCACCTCCACGTCCCCGGGCCGGACGCGATCGGCGTGTTCACCGTACAGGACCACCCGCTGCATATCGGCATGGAGTCGCTGATTTGGCAGGAGAGCATGGATGGTCCGATCTTGACCCTGGGATCAGAAGCCGGTGTCACCGGCTACGTCGGTCCACGTGAAGTCGGCAAATGAACACCGACATCCGGTTCTACAGGGAGGCCGACGTCTTCGCGAAGCTTTCACTCGAGACCGTCATCGAGGAAGTGGAGTTCGCCTTGCGACGTGAACACGAAGGTACCGCGACGAACATCCCGAAGACTATGACCACGTGGGGTGAACGGAGCAGCGCCCACGCGCTCGGTGCACTTGATCTGGGCGAGTCGCTGGTGGCGTTCAAGACGTGGGTCAACACCCCGCGTGGTGCCGCAGCCGTCGCGACCGTCTTCGATGCGGAGGACGGTCGGCTACATGCGGTGGTTCAGGCCGGGATCCTCGGCGCCGTGCGCACTGCCGCGATTGTCGGCGTCGCAACTCGCAGACTCGCCGCTTCCGGCGCCGACGAGCTTGCGATCATAGGCTCGGGACGCCAATCTTTGTCCCAGGTCCTGGCTGTCCACGCCGTTCGCCCATTGCGCAGGATCTGCGTCTGGAGTCCGCGTCCCAGTAGTCGCGACGCATTCGCCGAACAGATCAGAGCGCACGTCCCCGCATCAGTTGTCGTGGCCGATACACTGCGGGACGCGGTGCGTGGCGTCGGGATCGTCACTCTGGTGACTCGTGCGACCGAACCGATACTAGCCGCCGATGACCTCGCTGCAGGCGCTCATCTCAACGCGGTCGGTGCGATCCTTCCTTCGAACGCCGAGTTCGACCCGCGTCTGCTGGGTTCGGCGAAGCTGACGGTGGTGGACAACCTAGAGAATGCACGACGATCGTCCCGCGAGCTGCGTGAGTTCTTTGGCGACGACTGGTCGCGGGTGCACAGGTTGGCGGACGTCGTCGCAGGCGCTGTCGCACCCGACGACACCGCATCGGGGCCAACGGTGTTCAAACCGCTCGGCATGGGTCTATCGGATTCGGCGGCACTGACCGCGTTTTTGCGCGTCGTCGAACCCGGTCTGATGGAGGCTCGATGAGATTCCGAATGACTCCTACCGCGCTGCGCGGATCTATAGCTCCCCTCGTAACGCCCTTCACCACTGACGGTGAACTCGACGTGCATTCCCTGCGCCGCATCACCTCCTGGCAGATTGCGTCGGGATCTGACGGCATCTCGATCGGTGGATCCACCGGCGAACCGGCAGCGCAGACAGTCGCAGAACGCATCCGCGCAATCGACATTGTCGCGGAGGAGATCTCCGATCGCGTGCCGTTCGTTCCCGGTACCGGAGCAGCCAATCTCGAGGACACCATCGAAATCACCGACGCCGCGCAGGATGCAGGCGCGGATGCAGTGCTCATCATCACCCCCTACTACGCGCAGCCGACCCAAGAGGGACTGTACGACTGGTATGCGACCGTGGCGACGGAGTTCCCCGATCTCCCGATCGCCATTTACAACGTGCCGTCACGGACTGCCGTCGAAATCGCGCCGGAGACAGTGGCGCGGTTGTTCAGCGACTTCGACAACATAATCGGAATCAAAGAAACCACGAAGAATTTTGAGCATTTCTCGCGCGTGATTCGCATCGCCGGCCCGGAGTTGATGGTGTGGTCAGGGGTCGAACTGCTTGCGCTGCCGCTGCTCGCTATCGGCGGCGTCGGCATGATCAGCGCCGTCGCGAATCTGGCACCCACCGCTGTCGCAGATCTATATCGCGCTTGGATATCCGGCCGATACAGCGCCGCGCTGGACCTGCATTATCGCTTGCACCCTTTGGTGGACCTGCTGTTCATCGAGACGAATCCGGCGCCGGTCAAATGGGTTTTGCAGTCGATGGGGCTACTTACTTCGGATCTAGTTCGTCCGCCACTGTGCGCGTTGAGCCCGCAGGGGAAAACAGCAGCAAAAGAACTCTTGGCGCAGAGTAGCGAATTAATTCCCGAGTATAGCGCAATGAAAGGAACTCGACGATGAGTCCTGACAGCACCACGACCGAGCGATTCACCGGAGCGTTGATCGTACGGGGCGAAGCCGGATATGAACACGCGCGCGTCGCAAGGATCCACCACTCCCGACATCCACAGCGATTCCCCGCAGCCGTGCTGCTCGCCGAGACCGAGAACGACGTCGTCGAGGGTGTGCGTCTGGCGCGGGAACGCGGTTGGAAGGTCGGCGTCAAATCTGGCGGCCACAGTTTTCCGGTGTGGGGCCTGCGTGACGACGGGCTACTCATTGATCTCTTCGGGTTGAAAGACATTCACTACGACGCAACGACCGGAATCGTCAGTGTCACGCCAGCGGTCACTGGTGGACAAGAGCTTAATCCCTACCTCGAACAGTTCGGTGTCTTCTTCCCCGGCGGAGGGTGTTCCTCGGTCGGTGTCGGTGGCTTTCTGCTGCAGGGCGGGATCGGATGGAACTTCCGCGGCTGAGGATGGTCGGCGGAACAGATTGTAGCGATCGACGTCGTGACCGCAGACGGGGAACTCATCCGCGCCGACGACACGCAGAACGTAGATCTGTTCTGGGCCGCGCGCGGTGCGGGTCCTGGCTACTGCGGCATCATCACCCGATTCCACCTGCGCACTCGCCCGATTCCGGTGGGACTGTCGTCGATGGTCCAGGCGTTCCCCGTCGACAAATACGCGGATGTGCTGGGATGGCTCTGCGCCGAGCAGCACTCGATTCCCGACACCGTGCATTTAGTTGCGATCTCCTCTGTGCCTCAGTTTCCGATTCCTGGTCACCCCGATGGCGAGCTTTTGTTCGTGGTGTGGGCAGTCGCCTTCTGCAACAGCGAGGATGAAAGCCGCGCTGCGCTGGCGCCACTGACCGAAGGGCCGTTCGCAAACCATGCCCTCTTCGCCATCGATCCCCATCCGACAACCCTGCAGAACGAGTACGCTTTCGTCGACTCCAGCCATCCCAGTGGTTACCGCTACCGGGTCGACTCTGCCTGGGTTGATGGCGCGCCGTCGCAAATCGTGGCAGCCAGCAGCCGGCTCGTTCTCGAACGCCCTCGAAATGAACCGGGGCACACCTTCTTTCAATTCGCCCTTCCCCATGAGGGACCCGACATCGCGATGTCGCTCAAAACCGATGTGATGATCGGAACGTATGTTATTTATGAAGATTCCGCCAGCGACGAGATACATCGTGACTGGTTGTTGTCGGCGATGCAGGACTTGGAGCCGCTGACGATCGGTCAGTACTGGGGTGATTCCGACCAGCAGAACCGCCGGGTGAAGTGCCTGACCGATGCCAGTTGGACTCGACTGCAACAGATCAGGGCCGAACGTGATCCCGACGGAGTCTTTGAAGAGTATCTGGCTGGTGAGAGTGGGTTCGACAACACCAACGCCTGGGAAGCGGTGACCGACCGCATGGACGCCGGGAGGTAAGAACTTTGAAAATGGATGGCAAGACGGTGGTCATACTCGGAGGCGGTTCCGGAATCGGGCGCGCAGGTGCGCTCGCGCTCGCGCAGGCGGGCTGCGCCATTCTTGTTGCCGACATCGACGAAGAGGCCGCGCGCGCGACGGCCGCGGCGATCGAGCGCGCCGGTGGTACCGCAGTATTCGCCTATTGCGACTTGGGAAGCGAATCCGATGTGGCAGCAGTGGCAGCACTGGCGTGCCAAAAATACCAGCATGTGGACATCGTGTGGTGCCACGCAGGCTATGCACTGGCCGGACCGCCCGAGAGCATTCCGATCCGGACCTGGCAGAACATATTTGACGTCAACGTGCTGAGCACCGTGCGGGCTCTGCATGCATTTCTGCCGGATCTGACCGCCTCGCGTGGTCACTTCGTCGTCACCAGCTCCGGACTTGGCCTGTTTCCTGACGACGTGCCGGGGTTGGCGGCCCCGTACGTCGTGACCAAAGCCGCTCAGATTGCGTTGGCCCGCAACCTAGCTCCGTATCTGGCCGCGCGGAACGTCGGCATCAGCGTGCTGGCGCCCGACCAGACCAATACCCGGCACGCCCGGGAGATTTCCACCGTGGGCATTCCTGCCGCCGTCGTGGCAGCGGCCGTCGATCCGTCGACGATGCAGACACCTGAATACGTCGCGAGCCGCCTTGTGGGTGGTCTGCGCGCCGATGAGTTCCTGATCTCTACCGTTGAAGGGACTCGCGAACGTCTCACCGAAGCCGCTGCACGTAATCTCAGCCCGTTGGCTGAACCGGTAGAGCCCATCGTCCTGTACGTGAGGATCGAAGCCGACTCCGGTAGGCACGACGAACTCGCCCAAGCGCTGATCGAGTGGGCTACGCAGGTCGTGAAGGAGCCCGGGGTGATCCGGTACCAGGTCACCGCCGATCTCGTCGAGCTGGGGGTATTCCATCTTTTGGAGGAATGGGAGTCCGCCCGTGCTTTCCAGCAGCACAATGACAGCCCT
Source organism: Nocardia sp. NPDC051900 (assembly GCF_044452545.1). NCBI lineage: Bacteria > Bacillati > Actinomycetota > Actinomycetes > Mycobacteriales > Nocardiaceae > Nocardia > Nocardia sp. NPDC051900. Next base: position 7,014 of record NZ_JBITBU010000038.1, read on the forward strand.
GGTGCGCAGGCAGTGCTGGCGCGCATGGCGGAGTTCGGTATCGCAGGGCTCTTCACCCGTCGGTACGACATAAGTGGCATCGACGGCACGCCTGTCAAGGCTCAGCGCGCATAACCACTTCTCAGCGAACCAGTCCTCGCTATCCACTCCGGCGAACCCTGTCCCCGTTCTGGAATGGATCTCGCAACATAATGAGCGGATGCGAGACAGTAATAATATGACAGTTCACGTCCCGGCTCGACAGCCAGCGCCAAGTGCGGCCGGGCATCGACGAGCCCGGCGCCGGTACAGCTTTGCCTTGGGGCAAGTTCTTGTCGCCGGGAACGTCCGCGCCGAGGCGGGCGCGGTCTTCCGGTTCCGCTATGTGCGTCCGGCGCCTGCACGCCCAACTCGGTGAGCACGCGGGAGATCGGATCGACGCGGAAGCCCCGGATACACGCATACCGCGGATGAACGCACAGATGGACGGCGCCGCAGGTTGATCACCCGCGCGAAAGAGAAGCGAGGCTGCTTTCAGAATTTCCTCGCGATGCGGCGCACCAAACCCCGGGCAGGTAGGCGATGTCGTGACCTCAGGCGCGGCGGCGGTGCGCCGACGGTGTTGGCTTGATCAACCAAGATCAACAGTCCGCCTCGGATGGCGAGCTGGTCGTACACTGCCCACAGTCGGGCTTCGTCGGTGGCAAGGCCTTCTCGAAAAAGTCATTTGCCGTTCGAATCCAAGCCCACGGCGTCGTGGGTGCCGGGCGTTGAGGTTTCGACAGGTGACTGTGGCTACCAGCGGTTACGCACTCGATGGGGAAACACGGAGTGCGACAGGCATACGTTGTGTATTGGGAAATCGATGTGTCAGCAGAAGTGAACACCAGTTACGAAGAGACCTGTGCAGCCGCCCTGTCCCCATCAGCGCTCCGTCGACGCCACCGGCGCCCGACGACTCCACCCCCGGATCATGCGTTCGCCTGAGAAAAAGCATACCGGGCCCCTGCGACCGTGGGCCCGGTCTCAGTCCCACGAACAAGGTAACGGGGACGGGGCTCACGACAGCGCGGGCTCGGCCTTTGGGATGACCGACCCCGCGCGTTCCGACCAGTGACCGAACTCGACGCTTCAGATCCCCGGCCTCACCAAGGAGCCTGCCACTGCGTGCGCGGATGTCGATAGTCCTGTGGGATGCGTCCGCGCTGCCCACGACCTTAGAGGCCCAATCGGACCGTCGGTGCCTCAAGGGGAGAGCAGATGTCGATGTCCGTTCCGTTGCCGAATATTCTGGCGAATTGCGTTTGTCGTCATGGGTGGATGGCCAGCGAGGCTCCGGTGGCGTCGTCGATTCTGATGCACCTAGCCTCGCTCGAGCACAGTGAATACGAGGCACCGGCAGAGCGGTTCCAACTCTCAGCTTCCGGTCGGAGGGAGAAGACACGTACACCGTGGGCATTTGCAGGACCTCGAGGTCTATCCCCAGTCTCGATTTCGGCCGCCGTGAGAATTTTCGCCCGTCGCCACAATCTGGCGCGGGGCCAATGCTCACGTTGTCACCAGCAGATTTCGCATGCTCGGCAGTACTATGTTCGCGTGACGTGGAGGTGTCTGCTCTTGCAACGCAAGCCCCGGCAGGTGCTGAACTAGAGTGCTCACAGCGATTTCGCATTCGAGGCGGGCCAGGCGGGCACCAAGGCAGTAGTGAATCCCACTGCCGAATGCGATCGACAATGTGGTATCCCGCGTGATATCGAATTTATTTGGGTCGGCGAAAACGGCCGGATCTCGGTTCGCTGCAGCGACGAACCCGATGACGGGTTGTCCGGCTCGAACGAGTGCGTCGCCGAGGACGACATCCTCGATGGGCTTCCGCGCTGCCGCCGAGTGGACCGAGCCGTTGAACCGTAGACTCTCGCTCACCGCTCCCGAAATGAGCTGCGGGTACCGCCTAAGCAACACCAGTTGGTCATCGTGGGTGAGAAGATCGAAGATGGTATTGCCTATTTGCGCAACCGTCGTGCCGTGTCCTGCAAACACGATCTGCACACACAACGACAGCAACTCCTCGCCAGTCAATCGCCCGGTGTGATAGGCATCGAGCAAGACACTGACAACACCGGGCTGTGACCTGTCATGGCCCGTGACGACATAGTCAAAGTACTCCAACAGCTTGTCGCCTGCATCACCGGCTTGCCTCATGGCCGATGGGTCTTTGCGGAGATCGAAACCACGGCCGAATGCGGAAATCCATTCTGGTAGCTGCGGATCGATCTCATCTGCAGCGATGCCGAGGACAGCGCAGATAACGGCAATTGATACCGGCACGGCGTAGTCTTCGATCACGTCGAACGCCGCCGCCGCAGCGAGCGCGTCATCGATCAGCCGGCTGGCGATATGCGCTGTCAGCGCCCGATAGCGTTGCGTCGCCCCGGGTGTGAAACCCGCAGCCAGCAGCGCACGCATACGCCCATGATCGGGAGGGTCGGTCGACAACAATAGACGACCCGATAACTCGGCGAACCGCTGATCCCCGGATTTACGCGCGATACTAGCTTCGGACGAAAGCGGTACAAAATTCCGACGAAAGCGAGGATCCTTTAGTACCGACAAAATGTGATCGTGCCGGAATAGATACCAACACCCCGCGCTGCCCACAGTGTAGGGCTGCCCCCAATGCACCGGGTCGCATCGACGGTAAGTCGAATACACTGAATGCGGTTCATTCAGCACTGTAGTGTCGTGAGGATCGAATCGCGGCACCGAGCAGGGCCGATCGTTTGATTCCGCCGGATCGCTCATAGCCACACCATATTCGGATTAATGTAAATGGCCGGGATTGAAGTCACATACATGTCTCGAGCAGGCTGGTCCGCGCGACAGTCCAGTGGTTGGCGTTGAGGCATTCGGTTCGCAATCAGAGGTGTAAAGATTAGGCGAGCCCATTGTTCTCCTAATCCGAGTGGGGTATGCGGCTTCGGCGAATTTGTACTACTCATGAAGTACGGCCTCGTTGCCAGATAGGTGGCAAACGCCACGCGCCGAATGCGAGGGTTACTGCAGCCGCTATCGAGGCGATGACAGGCGCGTCGGTGCGCAGCAGCGCGATCTCCTGGCGCGCTTCATGGGATTTTTTTATCAATTTCATGACGGTTTGTTCGTCGGAGCGCATAGTGCCCTCGAAGACCGTCAGAGATGGGGAACCGCCGGGGCTGGTCGCCAGATATTTGAGTTGGCGCTCCGCGGCCGAGACCACTGAGCCGGTGGCAGGTTCAACCCAAAAATCACGGATAGCTGAACTAAATAGGTGCATCTTCACCACCTGCTCAGAGCTACTATTTTCTAGAATACGAGCGGGTAGAGTGACATTACCTCGCATCGGTACGAGACCGGTTAGGGGAGCGGAATGCAATTGAGTTCGAAAATGGAGCAGTTGCAAGCCATCGAGGGAAGTGGCGTCATCGAGGTACTTCAGGGCGATCTCTTGCTGAGAACCGACGTCGAAGATATGGATAATCGTGTCTGCCTGTAGTGAAGGGAAGTTTGTACTGGAATCCGGTTCGGATCGTCTGGAGTGGTTTCTGCGCTGGCTCGAATACCGTCATAGCCGGTCTGCGCCGCGGTCGCCCATTGCTCCGGTCGATGCTCACCTGGTCCACAATTGCATCTAAAAGCCCTTTGGGGCCCGGGCGGTCCAATCGCACTACCTGCCGGGCGACACGTAGCGTGACGGTTTCAGCGTTCGTCGGCTCCACGCTGGTCATCATCGAGTATCCCTTTATAGGCGCGAGTTCCGGTCAACAGTGCGCGTTGCTATCCGTACGCCAGTCTCCGGCATGTGGTTCCACCTTGACATATATTCCATTGATGCGCCCTGATGGAAGTCCGCCCACCAGCGCGGCCAACATTGCCAGAGTGCACGCTCTAACATTCCATTAACATTCCGTATCAATAGAAGGATCATTGTTGCTCGAGCCCGCGACAAGCGCTCAATTCTTTGATGCAGTATGCAGTATGCAGTACTCGAAAACAAATAAAGCGCAACCATACTTCACGGAGATCCGCGGTCTCAATTCCTTCCTTGTGATGGAAGCGCAATAGGAAGTTCGATGATTGTTGATGTATCGACGGATCCTACAGAATCACACTGGGAACACATCCGAGAATGCTCCGGTCATACGTACGTATCCAATACGCCCCCCCCGCGACCGGAACATCGCGATCAACCAAAATGCCGCACCACGCCAAGACCTATGCTATGCGGGAACGCTTGACCCACCACCGCTAACATCCTCTCTCATGTGGGGCATTCTGTCGGCAATTCGGCTTGCCGTGCGGCAAGCCGCTTCTTCTCCGAGGCCAGCCATGCTTCTGAGCCTCACATACGTTTAGCAAATATCGCTCGGCGGTAGCGAGTGCTGCGCGGCCGGAGTTGACGGTGACCGAGACGCAGCATCGGAAGTCGATCGGGGTGCTTGGGCGGCGACATCGACCCAGGCATATGCGTTGCGACGCAGGATGGCGCTGGCCTGCGCCGTGCCAGGCGATCCAGCACCCACATTGCGGCCGAGGTCGACGTATGTTGTGTTGTGGTACCGCCGCCCACATCTGGACACGGGCCCAGCGGCGAAAGGGTGCTTAGATCGCTTGCCGGGACCCTTACCACAGTGGGACATCGGCCTGACACCTGTAGTTCGGTCGAGCGCCGGTCAACATGACAGCGTTGCGCGTAGTCCAGTTGCTTGCACAGGTGGACGTTGTTGTACAGCTGTACCAGTCGACCCTTTCCATGTGCGAGTAGTAGACATCGCGGCGATTGTTTTTTCAACAGCCCGATGCTCGAGTCAAGGCTAGACGGCCCGCGGAGGCTCACGTCAGAAAACGACCGCCAGCTTACGAGTCTGCGTGATGATCGCTCCGATCGAGTTCAGCGCCAGTTGATCTTCTTCGAACATGCGCTTGCGCTCGCCCACCCTCGCTTGAGTGTACGGCTCTAGACGAGTAAATCCGATGCCCGGTCAGTGGTCGTAGGCGATCAGCGACCGCGTGACCGGTGCTGCGGTGGTGTGGTTGTGCCAGATGGCGGCGGCCATCGCCAGCAGGCGTTGCGCGACGCGGATGGCCACCCCTTCGAAGGAACGGCCGCCGTGGTCTTCCAGGTCGAGCTGGCCTTTGAGGGTGTCGTTGACCGATTCGATCAGTTGGCGCACCTTCTTCAGCAGCGGTTCACCGAAGCGGGCCTTTTCGCGTTTGCGGGCCGGGCGCAGCATGGTGATCCCGTACTCGCCCAGTAGGGTTTCGAACTGGCGGCCCTGCGAATCCTTTGTCGCAGATCAGCAGGATGTCCTCGTGTTCGGCGGTGACGTCGGCGTCGATTTCGAGCAGGGCCGAAAGCACTTCTCGTTCACCGATCTTCGGATCTGCCAGCGCCCACAGGATCGGCATCCCCGCTGGGGTGCACACCAGATACAGCTTCAGCCCCCAGTAGAAACGGGAGTGCGAGGCGCAGTAGCCGTAGCCGGCCCATCCGGCGAGGTCGGAACGTTTCACCGTCGGCACCGACATGCCACACGGCACCGGAGTGGAGTCCACGATCCAGCAGTCGTCGAGCCAGAAGTCGCTGGAGCGGGCCAGCATCCGGATGACCCGCTTGATGAGCCCAAGCGCGTTGCGTAGGCGTTTGTTGTAGCCGGACTGCTGCGGCAGGTACGGAAACATCCCGGTCAGGTGTTTGCGGGCATATCGCAGCCAGTGCGCCTCGGAGGTGAACCCGAGCAGCGACTGTGCCACAGCCAGGCACACCAGTTCCGAATCTGTGAGCACTGGTGGACGGCCGGTCCAGCGCGGGCTGGTCAACTCGTCATCGACTTTCACGTACAGTGCGGTCAGGAGGGTGTCGAGGTCTTCAGTCACAAGTCGATGTCGATACCCTCCACCCACATCCTCGTGAGCGCGAATCGGGTTGGTCGTAGCGCGAATCACACGCTCACAATCGCTCCCGAATCTGGTGGTGGCTAACTACCTCCCCGTGTTGTACTGGGCACGTGGTAGTTGGCGACGGCCGGATGCGGTTGCGGGTGACGAGCCATCCGATCGTTGATCCCGGATCCGGGCTCAGCCGGATCCTGAGCACCGGCCCCATGCTCCGCAACACTTTCGTCTATCCGCCCAACGACCAGATCGGGTATCTGAACGCAAGCCGCGCTGACCTCCTTCGACTCGGCGCTCTATTCCGCGTCGCTGCGACGAGCTCGCACAGCGCGATCTTTATCCCGGTCCCGCCGGGCGCCCTACCAAGAACCTTCGCCGACTACCACATCCATCCGCTGCCCGTGCTCCTGACCCGTGAGGGCACGGGCCTGCGGCCTTCCGACTGGCCGAATCTGCGGCACGGGATGCGCCGCGCCTCGGCACCTGTGCAGGTGACCGCCCCGGCGGCCCGATCTCCCGACCGTTCCGACGACATCCACCGCTGAGCCGATCGTCACCCAGCCCGCTTCACCGAGCATGCCGCGACGCTCGTCATCACCGCCCGTGCCGAACTTTTGTTCTGGATCGGCGACTGGCTCACCGCTGTCGGCGATCGCGTCGCTCGAGACCCCCACGTCCATAAGCACGGCGAAAGCTTCCTCGGCGACATGGTCGGCTTCTTCGACCCCGGAGGGACGGACGAGCCCATGCACGCGTTCTGCGTTGTCGCCGTCGAGCCGATCTTCCACCGGGCGCGCTGGCGGAGGCAGCGAACGCCCGATGTCGGCAGGTCGTAATCGGCAGGTGGCAGGTGACTTCGATTTCGTCGATGGCCTATCACTGAGCCACAGTTAGGACTTACTCGTCTAGAATACCGGCGGACGTATGAAGACGGATGGGTGGCAACGCGCCCTATATTGAAGTGTATGGACACGCAGCTCTCCCTTCGTAGGCTTGAAATTTTCCGGCTGGTGGTTGAGGAACGCAGCGTCACCCGTGCGGCAGAGGTGCTCATGGTGGCACAGCCTGCGGTATCGAATCAGTTGCGGGCCCTCGAAATGTGGCTAGGGGCGAAGTTGTTCGAACGTAACGGCAACCGGCTAGTGTTAACCGAAGCAGGTGAACGCACCGATCGTTGGGCCCGCGATGTGCTGGCGGGTGCGGCGCAGATCCGGCGCGATGTCAGTGACCTTGCGACCGGGCTCGGCGGCAGTGCCATTATCTGGGCAAGCATGGCGGTAGGCACATACCTGCTGCCAAAAGTCCTGACGGACCTGCGCCAGGCCCGTCCCCGCGCCGATCTTACATTGCACATTGCACAGCCAGGCGAGGCGTTGCAAGCGGTGGAGAGCGGCGATGCGGATTTCGCGGTCGTCAGTTGGGATCAACGTCACCTGCCCGAGTCGGTCGAAGCCGAGTTCCTGCGGTCTGAACCTCTGATCTTGTACATGACGCCGACCGCGGCGCCGCCGAGCCGCTCGATGCCGATCTCGGCAGCGATGTCATTGCCGCTCGTGGGTGCGCCACGCAACGCGGTCTACCGCGACCTGGTGGAGCGATTACGAATGACCACCCACCTTGATCCCAACTTCATCATTCGGTTCGGCCATGTAGAGGCCATCAAACGGGCCGCGATCGCTAATGACTGGGCGCTTTTCGCGCCCGCATATGCAATGCAACCTGAAGTGGACGCAGGTTGCCTTGTCGCTGTAGACGTACCCGAGCTGGTCATCCACGAACGTCTTGTCCTGTTCTCGCGGCAGGATCATCTCTTCTCGCCGCTTCAACAGGCCGCCGTCGACGCCGTACGCGCAGTGCTGGCTGCCGACATGCTGCCAGTGGATCCAGCTAGGCGGTGACACAGCGCCGTCAGGAGCAGCTTGTCGCGCCCCGGGGAGACCTAGACGCCGATTCTTGCGTGCCTTCTGACTCGCAAGCAGGCCAACCATCGCCTGCACCACCGACAACCTTCCTGTGCTCTGGGTGTGCCGGGGCCGGACGGGAAGTCCTTGCCTTGATCGACGAGCACCAGCTCCGGCAGGCCACCGGCCAGCCCGCACGGCGGCCGCCGCCGCACCGATGCCCGCAGCGGTTCGCCGAGGGTCCCTGCTCTGCGAACACTGCTGAATACGGAACCTGTGGCATTGCGTGTTGCGAGTCGATCCGGACTCGTCGGGTTGTCGATGACTAGGTAGCAATCGGCCCGCTACGGATGTCCCTGTCGGGTGCCAACCTCAACGACCACCTCGCGCTGCCCGAATTGCTCGACCGGGTACAACCTTTGCGCGGGCGACCCGGCCGGCCGCGCCATCGGGTCGACACCCTGATTGCGGACAAGGGCTACGACTAACTCAGCGTCTATACCGAACTGCGGCAACGCCGTATCACCGGCTGCATCCCCCGCCGCGGCACCCGCGACAAGGTGACCGCCGGACGCTGGATCGTCGAACAGTGCCTCGCGCTGCTCCACCAGTACCGCCGCCTCGCCATCCGCTGGGAACGACGCACCGACAGCCACCAAGGATTCCTCGACCTCGTCGCCGCCTTCATCTTGTGGTTGCCGGACCGGGCCGGGTGCTCACCGCGGATGGAGCTGCCGGAGCGGTGGGTGATCGGGGCGAAGCCGGCGTAGGAGGCGAGGCGGCCGGCCGAGGCGTCCGACTTCGAGCAGGATGCGGGTCCGGGTCCTGACTCCGATGCCGGGCATCGAAGTCAGGACCTCGGCAGGAGGGTGGTCGGCGAGCATCTCCTCGATGTCCTCGGCGATCTGCTTGCGTTACAGCAGAATTACATTCACCGAATCTGCCAGTTTCGGGAGCACTGTTTCAGCGGCTTTGGTGCCGGGAACGGTGACGGTTTGCGCGGGCAACGCGGCTAAGATTTCATCGACGAGCCGCGCGCCCATGCGTGGGGCGTGTTTGGTGGCGATGGCGGTGAGTTTGCGCCGACCGGCGGCCCGGATTCCTTCGGGACCGCCGCGCCGCGACAGAATCTCCAGCACCGCTGGGTGGGCGATGCGGGGTCCGAGGACGCGTTCGACAGGGGGTAGATGCCGGTAAGTAAGGGCAAGAAGTCATACCGAGCCTGGCGGCCGTAAGCCCGATCTCGGTACCCACGAGAAAGGTGACGGGCATCGGCTCACGACTTTTCGAACCGTCAGATACTACGCGGTCATGCTTTTTCCGCCGTTCGGCGCTGGTGGTGGCTTGTGCGGCCCGGTGTCCAGCTCATGATGTGACCGATGGTGCGGATCGGCTGGATTATGAGCTACTCGTCGACCCGTGCCCGCTCACCGTAATTCATCCCGGCCTGGTCTCGAGAATCACAACAGAACTTGAGCCGACACACCGACCTAACAAAGTTCGACCAGTGGCTCGATCGCCTTCCCAATCACCTCTGCGAGGATGTAGTCGATCAGCTCTTCTTCCATGAACTGGCAACGTTTGCCGCGGCGGTCGCGATCGAGCAGGCGATTGTCGCCGAAAATTTGGAAAAAGATCCGACGCGGGTGTACATTAACTCTCGTTCAAACTACTGCGCGATCGGCAGATAGGCGTGAAAACCCTCAAACGAGCTTCGAACCGACGTACACGGTCCGGGGCTCGCTTGGTTAGCGGCGTCCTACGGTATCCCGGAAACGCGTCGCCGGAGTCGGTGAGCTGCGCCCTCCTGCTCCACCGGTATCTCTTCTGTTCAACGAACAATCCGTGACCGGCTGTGACCGATCCAGTGCCTGGATCTAGGCCTTCTCGTACACGCAGAGCACCACCGCCCGTTCGGGAGGATTGTGGTGAAGGCCGACGACATCGACGACCTTCACCACGAACAGCGGGTCGGTGGAGATCTTGAACCCATCGGTCAGGTGCGGTTTCAGGTCGAACCGCTGCCAGATCCGCCCGACCGTCGACTTCGACAGCCCGGTCCGCTCGGCCATCGACGACCGTGACCAGTGCGTGGCATCGGCTGGGGCTGCTCGAGGGTCAGCTCGACCACCTGCTGCACCTGAGCAGGATCGACGGCGGACGGCCCGGCCTCGGCTCATCGGTCAGGCCCGCGAGGCCGTAGTCGATAAGGCGGCCCCGCCACTTACGCACCGTCATCGCCGACACACCCACCTCGGCCGCAACATGGGTATTGAACATGGCCGGCTCGGCGCACGCCAGCACGATCCGGCACCGCAGCGCATACGCCTGCGTCGACGCCCGCGCATCCCGCATCAACTCCCGACGCCGAGCCCCGGTCACCACCAAATCCGGCCCCGACCACGGCCGGCCCGTCCTCGCCGCCGCCGAATCCTACAATCAACGGATCAGGCGCAAAACAGTAGCTTGATCGGGTGGGGTGGGGTTCGTGGAGAAGGGACTCCGCTGGGTGAGATGCAGTGGCAGTATTTCGGGCACTACAGGCCGGATCGCGAACTGCTGGCATAGCTAGCTTCGGCGAAGACGGGTTGGGCGCTCGTTAGCTTCAAGTTGGACTCGCTTTTTGAGTTCGGTCGGTATGACCGTGGCGATATCCATCCGGCTAGTAAGTGTTAGTTTCCGGAGAATGACGGACAGTTGTGTGTCGACAGTACGGATGGAGCTGCCGCGGCGTGCAGCGATCGCGCTGTTGGCCCAGCCGGCAGCGACCAGCACTGCAATCTCACGTTCGGCGGGGGAGAGTTCCTGCCAACGAGAAGTTGCACGACTATCGGCCGGCATCTTCCGCAAGTCGTCGCCGGATCGACCGCTCACCATAATTCGCTGCAGCTCCGGTGAATCGGGCCTTATTAGAGCGCCTTGGTTCATGGCAGCGGCGTAAGTCTCATCGCCGAGAATCGATTCGATGACGTCAGCGGTGCGGTGCTCTTCGGATGCAACGATTGCTAGTTCAGCGACGGATATTCCCATCGACCGGTGCGCTTCAGCGATACTTCCCTGAAGAATGGCGATGTCCATGGCTGAATCTGCCAATTCGTGTCGTCCGGAATCTCCTGAATCTATACGATCCGCGAGGATGCGGGTGAGTGCTGCAGCGCCGAAGCGGAGCGCCCAGGTGGCTGTCCACGGATCGATGCCTGCCTTTAGCACTCCGGCCCCTACCTTCAATGCTTCGTGCGGATCACCGTGCAAGGTCAGCGCGAGCATCCAGGCCAATTCAGCTGAAGGAATGACCCAGCCGGCATCATCCGACTTGAGCGCGCGATCGAGATGCTGACGGGAAAACCACAGCGCTTGCGGTCCATTGCCGACCATGGAGTAGGCCAGTGCCTCGAACAATTCGCTACGTTGCTCACCCGCCTTGTCGCCGCTTTCGGCAAATTTGCTCCGGGCGCGGGCGAATACATGTGGAGCACGTGGGTCTGAGCGGGTCAGCATAAGTTCTAGTCCCCAGGTGAACTCCACGACCGCTGGCAGGCCGATGTCAGAGAGGGCTGTTTCACGCCATTCATGACGCTGTGCCACGTCGGATATGCAGATGTCGGCACATTCTTCCAGAAGACGGGCGCCATAGGCATAATGGCCTTGCCACAGCGCGAGATGACTGATATCCGCTAGTGCCGCTACTCGAAGCTCGATAGGCACCGGGCCGATGTCTCGAGTGGCTTCCATGGCGCGCTGAATATATGCGGTCATCGAGCTCGGGGCGTAAGAAATTACGAATGGGCATTGCAGTGATATGAATGCGATTGCGGTCTCGATCCCTACGGCGGCTTCATCGGGAGTTGTAAGGCTGGTCTCGATACCGGTCAGAATATTCTCCCAGGCGCCACGCGTCCATTCTATCCAGTCGCTCTGTTCGCGGCTCGACCGCATCGCCGATCCGGCAACGACTCGGTCTCGGTAGTAGCGTCGGAGTCGTGCGAGCAGCCTTTCTTCATCCAACTCTCCGGTTCGGTTCCTCAGCTGACCGCTGACGAACACCCGTACGCTTTCGAGTAGAAAGTACCGTACTGCTGTTGAAGTGATATTTGTTGAGACCAGCGAACGCTCCGTCAATGTCTCCAGCAACGGCTCGATTGTTTCGGACGGCAAAGCCTCGTCGGCGCACACCGTCACAATTGCATCGAGTTCAGCTCCACTGATCCTACTTTCGTAGTAGTGCGCTTCGAAGCTTGTTGCGAAGACCGACATCCGGTCGAGTAGCAGTTGTTCATCATCCGTACATAACCCGTAAGACCAGGAAATGATACTGTGACCACTGAGATGGCGTTCCTCGACGCCAGCACGCACGCCGTGCGACCACTGTAGGCGTTTGTCATCGAAATTGCCTGTCAATTCTCGAAGTACAGCCTTCGTCGGCCGATTACGCAGCCGCGCTGCGGCGAGCCGGATGAACAAGGGATTGTTATCGACATGCAGGCAAATCTCGGCTGCAGTGGACAGTTGGTCAGGGCTGTCTGATATCGGTCTGCCAATGATTGCCGCTCGCCGTCGTAAGAGTTCCAATGCGTGTGCACGTGAAAGCGGCGGCACGTCTATGAGGTGCTCGTCGGCCCACCCCATTGCCTGTCGACTGGTCGCCAGGATAGTTAATCGAGGTATCGTGAGTAATCTGACTATGAGTTGAGCGGCGCCGGAGAGCACGTGCTCGCAATTGTCCATTACCAGAATCAATCGACGAGGCTCGGCAGGGCCGGGGGTGGAAAGTATTTCTATGAGAACATCCGCTGCAGGGCGACCGGACATGTCTATTTTTGCAATAGAGTGCAAAATCTCTTCCGCGATCATGTTGCTGGTTGCGTCGCCCTTCAACCGCGCCAAGTGTACCCAGTAGATAGGTCGATCGGGAGTATTTCGGAACCGGCGAAGTGCCTCAACCGCTAACCTCGTCTTGCCGATACCGCCGGGTCCGGCGAGAGTGATGAGTCGACTGTTTTCGAATCGCAGCAGGTTCTCGATCTGTCGCAACTCTGAATATCGTCCGACGAACTCACTGGTGGGAGCTGGCAGATTTGAATCATCGCGGATTGTAGCAGGTGTATGATCACCTCTCAGAGGTGAGGTTTCATCGGGGTTCGAAGATCTGTTCATGGATAATCTGTTCATGGAATCTTGAGATCCGATCGCCGTGCGTCCAGGGAGACGATGGGTGCCGCGTGACGTGAGGTTTCTCCGATGAACTGCATGGTTGTTGTGTTGGAGGTGCTCGGCTCGGAGTGCCCTGCAGCGGTGGTCGAACACCCAAGGCGACCAATCCGACAAGATCGCGCCGACCAGGAGCTGCGGCTGATATGAGGGATCCGCCTTAAGCCGTAGAGCTATTCTATAGCAGCGTACCTGGGTCCCGCCGCTGAAAACGGTCTTCACAACCCTCCGCCGGATGGCCGCGATCCGATCGAAGAGGTGCTGTGGCGGTGCGACCGTTCGTCACCCGCAGAAGGTCGAGCTTGCTCGCGGCGCCGCTTGCGGTTGCGGCAGTGTACGTAACCATGCGAAGGTCCGCTCCTGGTACGAGCAGGACGTCGCAGTCGAGAGTGATGGCGCCGACCTCCGGATGCAAGATCGTCTTCCGGTTGGAAGTATGCCTGGATACCGTCGACGTCGCCCACAGGTGCGCGAAGGTGTCCGACGTGGTTGTGAGGTCATGTACCAGGCTTTGAAGTTGTCGATCCTTGGGGTAGCGGGATATTGCCTCTTTGAGGTCGGCGACAATCGAGGATTCGAGAGCGTCTTCGGCGTGGTAGGACGAGAAAGGGCGCATGGACGCCCGCGCAAAACCGGTGCCGAACAGCGCCCGTGCGAGGTTCCGCTCAGTCGGCGGCGCCAAAGACGGGTCGCCATGCAGGGCGCTCCACATCCCATTCCACCAGACCAGGGACCAGTCCGCAGCGAAGATTCCGATCGGGAATGCTTCCAGACGCGCGGCGATCCGTTGCATGCTTGGAGGCACATGGGTGTCGATCGTCCCGTCGCGCGGGGGCAATAAACCTGCACTGCGATAGAAGTCGTCGCGCTCAGTCCGGGAGAGCTGAAGCGCTCGAGACAGGGCGCCGACTACCTGCGGCGACGGATTGCGGGCGCGTCCCCGTTCAAGGCGCTGAATATAGTCGACAGAAAGCCCGGCTAGCTGAGCGAGTTCCTCCCGGCGCAATCCGGGGGCCCGACGGCCGTCCGTCATAGCGAAGCCGGCGTCGGCCGGGGAAAGGCGGTCGCGCCAGGCATGCAGGAGTTCGCCGAACTCGAAGCGAGGGGAAGTCACGGCTTCATTCTGGCGGCAGTATGCCTGAACAGCCTAGGTACTGTCAGTCCTAGGCTCCGACGCTGGGTTGCCTGTCCGAGCACGCGTGTTCGGCTGAATCGGTAGCAAACAACAGAGCTCGGCCACCAGTATGGGGCCATGTGCACACCACCGCGCGCACAGGCCCTGGTGGACATGGCGCAGTTGGTGAGCTGCAGTTGATCAACCGATCAAGCCCGGGTCACGACCCAACTTCATGCACCACGGCATCCGCTCGCACGTCAAGGACCGCCAGCAAGACCATTCGACATATAGCCATATTCGACAGATGTCCGTGCAGTGTTATTACGGCGTGCGCTGCGGCTCGGCGGCATTCGGCGACGAGATCGACAAACGCAGGGGGGAGTGTCCCCGACTCTGGCATCGTCTCATGGAATACGGTGCCCAGTTCGTAGCCGAGTGACGCGGCGGCCTCACGTAGCCTGGCATCGCTTGACCCATATCCAGCATTTTCGATTATGTCATCACGTAAGTATCCGTATGCAAGAGGAAGTATTTTAGTCATTGGACGGACCTTATCCCGATCGGTTGGCCATACAGAGGGGAACCATCTCCATGGCCGAATGTCATCACGAGGCGATATGTACTCACCTGATTTCTATTTGACCGGCCATGAATTCATGGTTCGCGGCCAACCCGTTCAACGAATCCAGAAATATAGGTTGTCTTCGATCGGCACTCCAGGTGGCCGGGCATCGGTCGAGACTGGCACCGGCGAGTGCGCGGGTAGTGTGAACCCGATGGTTGGAACCCGGCAGGGCGTAATTGCTTCAAGGGTGCGTCACTGCGCTGTACGCGGCTGGGATCCTAACCGCACTTGTCGAGCACCATTTTCAAGGGCGGTCACTCCATTCGGGACGAGATCGACAGATTTCGTGCGTAGACTCAAGTCTTACGGGCCAGGGTGGTGCCCGCATCGGTGAACAGCGGATAGTCAGCAAATGCCACGTACGTAGCCACAACACGCACTGGGTACTCCTCGCCCATCCCAGCTGCCCATCACCATCCGATGGCGCAGCCAACTTCCTGCGAGGACCACACCCACCACCACACATGGGGGAACTGCGTGAGCGGCGACCTCAGGATCAACGTGAGCGGGAAACGGCCGCAACTGGGTATTTGCGCGAGCAACGACCCCCACAGTCGACGCCGACATCATCGACTGTCGCCAGGCGGTCATCGAGACCGGTGTAGAAGGATCACCGCCGCTCCGCCCGCCCACAGCACAAGCTCGTGCTTCACCTGCCCGCACTCGTCTTGGGCGGGCGGCTGGCGACTATGGCAGGTCACCACCTGAACCATGCCTGGGTCCCTACGGCCAGGAAGAACCAGCGGAAAAGCTTGGTAGACCAGCATCTCCTACCCGAAACCGGTGGTCCTCGCACCTCGGGCGCGTAGAGACCCGGGTGGATCGTGGCCAAACCGCTACTGGAAGTGAACCTGAGCCGTTAACCCGACACTTTCCTATCCAGCCCCGCGTAGAGGTCGACTCGGTTACCGTCAGGGTCTTGCACGATTGCATAGCGGTGTCCCCAGAAGGCGTCGTGGGGGTCTAGCTCGCCACAGTATCCAGCGCTTACGAGACTGGCGTAGACAGAATCGACATGTAGCGGGTCTGCGCATCGAAAAGCGATGACGATGCGGCCAGCGTCTCGGGGAGGTGTCCGCCATTCGGCGTGGAAGGCCCTGGTGATGCTGTCGGTGTCGAGTGCGAGTTTCAGGCCATTGCTGAGGGTTGTTTGGACGTGTGGCTGATTCTCGCAGCCTGGTGGGAAATTGATTCCGAGGTGGCGGTAAAAAGTTAGTGAGGCAGCCATGTCGGTAACGATGATGCCGATGACGTCGAGTTGAGGAATCATGCCGCGCGCCTCATGCGCCGATGCGAGGCAGTCCGAGCCCGACGCCGATCGGCGCGGTCTTCGGGGTGACGCCGCGCTCGTGCGCGTCACCGGCGCGGGTACGGCGGT
>NZ_JBITBU010000039.1:0-23014 GCF_044452545.1 Nocardia sp. NPDC051900
CACCTCAGCCCTGACGAGTATGAGACGCTGTGGCACGCCATCCAGCCCGAGTCTCAGCTCTCGTAACCCTGGCTCACTTTCCAGGGGCCGGATCAAGTGGTCGCATTCACTGGGGACGGCTCATGTCGTTCAATCGGTCCGGGAGCAGGTCCACCGGCCGATGGGTGTGCATGTCGACCAGGACGGAGCCATAGTTCGCGCCTCTGCGGAAAGCGAAGTCGTCGGCGCCGAATGCGGTCACCGTGCCGGGGTGGGGCACGGGCAGTGCCCGGATCAAGCGCAGCAGGGTCGTCCTGGATACCGACACGGACAAGTGGTGGGGTCAGCCGCTGGCCGGGGCGGCCACCCACCGCCAACGCGATCCG
The DNA here is from genome assembly GCF_044452545.1 of Nocardia sp. NPDC051900. Taxonomy (NCBI): domain Bacteria; kingdom Bacillati; phylum Actinomycetota; class Actinomycetes; order Mycobacteriales; family Nocardiaceae; genus Nocardia; species Nocardia sp. NPDC051900. Next base: position 366 of record NZ_JBITBU010000039.1, read on the forward strand.
CTCGAGCGTGCTGCGCATCAGCGGAGTCCGCCGGGAATGCGGTCAGATCGGGAACCTGCCCGGCGAACATAGTACGCGCGCAGTAGGTGTTGCCGCAGTGAAACCGGCGCACCCACAGGCAGATCAGCGTCTCGGCTCCGCCGACTGCGGCATCGGACAGACGCCACTGGTAGCGACTGTGCACCCGATCCGACCAGCACGTGCAGCCCGGACACGACGCGGCCTGCCCAGCGATGCTGGCGTGGATCCGTAAAGCCGCTCCGCGGCGGGTGGCCTGTTCGATGCTCAGGTTTGGCCAGACGCGGAAGCAGCGTCTTCAGATCAAGATCAGCGCACTCGGATCATGATCGATTACCACGCAACCGACTCTAATCGTCAGGGCATCAACAACTTTGTGCCTGAGCCATTGTTCCGATGTCCATTGACAGTTGCTCTGGCTCATGGCGTAGAGGCGGCAGGGTACGGCGTCCGCTTCAGACATCGACGTTTCCGACAGATGCGATTTTCCGTCAACTGCGGATTGAGGCAGACGGGTCAGCGCAGGGCAGGCCGCGCGGCGGGCGCACTTTCGGCTCGACGTGGCCTGCTGGGCGGGGTATGAGGTGATGCAGATCGCCCGTTATCACCCTATGGTCGAGATGGGCGAAAGGTTACAGGTAGGGCTGTTAGCGCCCGGTGCAACGGTCCGGGGCGCCAGATCAGCTTCTCGGGGCTAGCTGCCAGCCGTATTTCGGGGAGGACATCGAGCAGTTGGTCGACGGCGTCCTGGGCAATCAGGTACGCGGCCTGTCGGGCAGGACACGCATGCGGTCCGGAACCCCACGCCAGATGCGAGCGATTGCCTGTACGTTCGCCTCCGCTGATCTCGGGATCGTTGTTGCACGCGGCCATACTGATGACCACCGGCTGGTGAGCGGGCAGCCAGACGGTGCCGATCAAGACAGGCTGCCGAGGATAGCTGAAGCAGAAGTTCGCCAACGGTGGATCCTGGAACAGCACCTCATCAAGGGCATCCCGTGTCGACAAGCTCCCGCCGAGAACACCCCCGGCGAATCGCTCATCGGTGAGGATCAGCACCAAGGTGTTGGCGATGAGATTCACCAAGGGACCGACCCCGGCCCCGTACATCGGAATCACCTGCTGCATGACTTCAGAATCGTCGAGCCCGACAGGGTGTTGCAGCAGCCGGGTGGTGATGTCGTTGCCGGGGGTAGCGCGTTTAAGGGCAGCTAGCTCCATCATGGCTTCGCCGAGCATCGCATTTCCCTGCTCAGCATTAACGCCGTCGAATACCGCCGTCACGCCGGCGGCGGCTCGTCGACCGATTTCCGGCGAGCAGCCGAGCATGACGTTGATGGTCTGAAAGGCAAGGGGGAAGGCGTATTGCTCAATCAGTTCGGCGGTGCCTGCTTCACGGAAGGAGTCAATCAGCGGGATGGCAATGCGTTCCACAGTGGTGTGCAGACCGTGCAGATCGAGGCCCTCGATTGCCGCTACGGTGGCCCGCCGGTACCGGGCGTGCTCCATCCCGGCGCTGCGGCTCGCGGTCGGTCGCCATTCCAGCATCGGCCGTACCGGGCAGTCTGCCGGGACAGTCCTCTGCCACATGCGGGGATCGGCCGGGAAATGCTCGGGATCGTGCAATATCTGCACCGCAGCTCGGTAGCCGATCACCAGGGTCGCGGATACTCCGGGCGCGAGGTCGACCGGAACCAGCGAACCATAGCGTTCACGCATCTCTCGGTATACGCGATGTGGATCGGCAGCGAATTCGGGGGCATACAATGCGACGCGCGGTCCCGAGGCCTTGATCGGTGAGCTGGTCATTCGCCCTCAGTTCAACTCTTTCTTTCTGATGTGCAGACTGCCCGTCAGTGGTCGCTATATTGATTGCGCGTGCTGAACGCCGCCCGCAGAATATGGCCGCCTTGAACCCGATCCCATCCCGGAGGACGAATCCCCGGTTGCCACGGGGCAATGGCTGCCCGGGAACATAGAGGCCGTGTTGCGGCAGTGCAGCCGCCGACTCGCCGGGGTGCGCACGAGGACCACCGAGGCCCTGTCCTGCGATCGATTTCGATCGTCAATCAGCCGGGAAAAGCCCGACAACTGCCCGCCGTCGTGGAAAGCATTGTCGACCCAGTTGTGGCCGCCCGCCCGTATTGCAACGGAACAGATAGTTCCCTTTCGTGAGCCAGTGTGAGCCGCTTCCCTGCGGCGCGGTCAGCGCGATTATAGCGGGAAACCGCTTGGGCTTCAATTTATCCCACATCGCGGCGCATTTACTCAGAGCTGTCGTCTCCCAATCCGATAGATCGACCCCCGCAGCCGCTCATCGAGGTGCCGTTTGAGACTGGTCAAAGCGCCCAGCTTCGCGGCATCGGCAGTACAAGACCGAGCTGATCAAACCACAGGTGCCCTGGCGCACCGTAAACTACGTCGAGTGGCCACCGAACCGCGGAGACTGCTTCGACGCCTTTCTGTTCGCGCATCGTGCGGTTACGTCGGCCATGATCCCGGGCCGCGCGTCGCAAACCGTGGGAGCCCGGCGACTACGTCACCAGAGTTCTAAGTGGCGACCCGGTCATCGTGGTTGGGTCCGAGGGCGGGGAAATCCGTGTGCTGCTCAATGCCTGTCGGCACCGGGGCGCGCAACTGTGCGGGGCTGACCTCGGGAACACCTCGCACTTCCGGTGCAGTTATCACGGCTGGACCTACACCAACCAAGGCGCTCTGCGTGGAGTTCTTGAGCGGGCGACGCTGTACCCCGACGGGATCGACCGCGCCGCCAATAGCCTGCGTGCTGCTCGGGTCGAGGTGTTCTGTGGCTTGGTGTTCGCCACCTTCGATCAGGAGGCGCCGCCCTTCGCCGAGTACCTCGGTGATATTGCGTAGTATATCGAGCCGGTCTTCGGCAAGTGCGACATGGAGGTTGTCGGCCGGCCCACGCGCGGTCGAGGCCACTTCAACTGGAAGACGGGGGCGGAGAACTGGACTGGCGATGACTACCACAACGCTGTCACGCACAAGACCGTTCTAGACCTCGGCGTGGTCGCCCCTGGCGCCCTGGTCGGACAGGCCGCTCAGCTCGGTGTGGGCGAGCCCGTGTGGCGGGACACCGACGAGAAGTTCCTGACGTATCAGTTCTCGACGAAGAATGGACACGGCGGCAAGACCATGATTCTCGCCGCCGACCCGCAGCCGACGTTCTTCGGCTTCGAAAAGCATCTGTGGCCGGAGTTCGTGGAGCGGTTGACCCCCCGAGCAAGCCGACATCGCCAGCCGGTCGTTCCAACTGATGGGTAGCGTCTTTCCGAATTTCTCCTTCGCGCAGTTGTGCTATGCCTACGTCGGAGACGACGCTGCCCCGGTCATGGTGATGCATATCCGGGCTTGGGTGCCCATCTCCGCCACCGAGACCGAGATCTACAAGTGGGTTTTCGTACCCAAGAACGCCTCGGTCGAGTGGAAACGTCTGTCGCAGCGGGCGTTCGTGCGGGCCTTGGGCGTCGGGGGGTGCTCGGGATCGATGACGTGCGGAACTGGACGGGTATGACCTAGAGGGCCTGGACTCCGATCACGACTACAGCGGTCTGCCGGAGCTGCCGACGGAGGACACCACGTGGCCCGGCGACATGTACCCGGGCAACCTCCACGACGTCGTCTTCCGATCGTTGTTCTCGGAGTGGTCTCGGCGGATGAACGACATCGACGAGGCTCCGAATGGATCGGACGTCACCTCGTGACCGGCCAGAATGTCTCCGACGGCGCCGACCGAGGACGAGCAAGTAGGCCCGGCGCTGGCAATCGTCAACGAGTTCGGTGCCGCCTGGATCCGCAAAGTAATGACCAGGAACAGCGAGCGGCTCAAAATCTACTCACCCAACCTGGGTTACAACGTCCGCTTGGACGCCCCGCATCTCGAGGCGATCTCCTGGCAGACCGGCGCGTTCTTCTCGGAACTGTTGAGCGCCCCGTTCGGACCAGAGGGAAAGAACTCATGAGCACGACCACCCGTGTGGGCAGGCTTCAGGACAAGATCGTGATCGTCGCCGGCGCCAGCAGCGGCATCGGACGGGCGACCGCGCTGGTTGCGCACGACGAGGGCGCTAAAGTCGCGTTGCTGGACTACGACCCCCAGGGCGCAAAGGCCGTCGACGGGCTGCCGATCGGCTGCGATGTCAGCAACCCCGACGAGGTGGACCGTGCCGTCGGTGAAGTCATCGATCGCTTCGGCCGCGTGGACATCCTGATCAACGTCGCCGGTATCAATGACAAGTACACCCCGATCGAGGAGCTGAACGACCGGGTCTGGACCCGTGTCTTCGACATCAACGTCCGCGGCACCGCACTGATGACCAAACCGGTTCTCGAGGAGATGCTCACTGTCGAGTCCGGCGCGATCGTGAATATCTCTTCGACGGCCAGCTTGGTCGCCGGCGGCGGAGGCGTCGCATACACAGCCTCGAAGGGCGCAGTGTCGAGCATGACGGGGGAGATCGCGTTCGAGGTCGGGGGGCGTGGCATACGCGTCAACGCGGTCGCGCCGGGTATCACCACCACCAACTTCCGCGCCAACTCCTCAGCCATCCTCGACTTGCACGAGCTCACCCCCGGTGCCCAGCGGATGTTCGACCGCGCCGCAGGTGCGGCCTTCGGCAACGTCCCGCTGGGCCGCGGCGCCGAACCGAGCGAGATCGCAAAGGCTGTGGTGTTCCTCGCCTCGGACGAGGCCAGCTACATCACCGGCAGTGTCATGGTGGTCGACGGTGGCCGCACCATCCACTGACCGGACTGGGAGAAAGAACCAATGAGCACGCGAACAGTGCAGCTCGATGCCGAGCTGAGATCACGCATTATCGACTTCTATTCCTACGAGACCGAGCTACTCGACGATCGGCGTTTCACCGAGTGGATGGCGTTTCTGGCCGACGAATTCGTCTACCAGATCCCCACGACATTCACACCTGACAACCCATCAGGGTCGGCGTGGTCCGAGCGCACCCTGGTTGTTGACGAAACCCGCGAGTCGTTGGCGAACCTGTGGGCTGTGAGATACACGCCCGAGCTTGTCGAGTTCGCGTGGGGCGAGAACCCTGCCCAGCGCGTCCGGCGGTTTGTCACCGGCACCCGCGCGGTGCCCGGTGGCGAACCGGACACGTACACGGTGCGTTCGAACGTGCTCCTGAGTTTCGTTCGGCAGTCTGATCCGCCCGTGTTCGTACCGGCCCGGGCGGCGGGACATCCTGCGCGAGGTCGACGGTGAACTGAAGCTCGCGAAGCGGGCGGTGCAGATGGACGCGACCGTCATCGCACCGGCCCATCTGCGACTGATTTTCTGAGGAGGAACTGAGCATGCACGTACGAGTCGACCGCGGCCGAGACGTATCGTTCGTTGAGTGATACCCCGGTCGTGGTGCTTGACGCGGACCTGCACGCGCCATATGACCGCACCGCCCCGTCCAAGAACCTGCTTACCGACGAGATCGAGCCACGAGACGGCATCGCCCTGCGGTCCCTTGATAGCCTCGCTCGTCTCGGCATCGAGGTACGGCTCGGCACCAGCGTCACCGCCTTGGACACCGAACGCGCCGAACTCGTCACCTCCGAAGGGCGGCAGCCGTACTCAGCGCTGCTGATAGCTACCGGGGCGACGCCGATCGTGCCGTTCACGGTCGACCCCGACGCGACCGTTCACGTCCTCCGCGCCCTGGATGACGCACGGGCATTGCGTCGTGCGCTGCACACCCGGACCCGCCTGATCGTGATCGGCGGTGGCCTCATCGGCTGCGAGGTGGCCAGCGCCGGTCGAGACCTTGGGCTCGATACCACGATGGTCGCGCTCGGGTCCGGTCCGTTCGCGCTCGCGCTGGGCGAGCAGATCGCCGACCGGCTCCGAGAAGTCCAGCAGTAAGTGAGAGTGAACGGCCTCTACGACCGGCAGGTCGACCGGGTGCGGCGCGAAGGCGACGAACTGGTGGTGGAGCTCGCTGACGGTGGCTGTGTGCGCGGTGACCTCGTCGTCGCCGGCACCGGAGTGTAACCGAACACCGCGTGGCTCGAAGACTCCGGAGTCGCCCTCGATCGCGCCGTTTTGTGCAACGTCTGGTTTCAGACGAACGTCGCGGGAGTGTTCGCCCTCGGTGACGTGGCGCGCTGGCCCGGCGGTCCGGGCGGAGAACTTGTGCGGCTCGAGCATTGGACCGCCGCCGCCGATCCAGGCGACGCCGTCGCGCATGTGATCGCGTCCGACACCAGTGCGCCGCCAGCACTCCCTCAACCGTACTTCATGCGCCACGTCCATGGCTGCCGCATTCAAATGCTCGGCCACACCTCACCCGTCGACGAGGTACGGCTGCTCACAGACCAAGCCAAGCCGGCCTCGTTCGTTGCCGTCTATCGACAAGGGACACGGATCGTCGGGTTGGTGGCCGTGAATCATCCGCGGGTTGTAGCCAAGTCCGCTGGGCTGCTCGACGAGCGGATGCCATGGGATGAGGCGATCGAAGCGGTGACGCGGATGATGGCACCGAAGGCCCCGGCACCCGCATGTTGACCGAGCGATCAACCTATCGACGTTATGTCGAAGAAACGAGAGACCGATGAAGTTTCTGAGTTACCAGATCGCGAACCACGAGACCTGGGGCGCACTCGGCGCCGATTACGTTCGTCGATCTGGGCAGTGGCGAGTTAGCGGTCGCAGCGTCGTTGAAACAGGCGATCGCCCTGGGTGCCGTCCCGAACCACGTACCGGAGAGCGCCGCCCGTCACCGCATCGACGAGAATTGAGTTCCTGCCGCTGATCCCTGACCCGGGCAAGATCCTGTGCGTCGGCCTCAACTACCGCGCGCATGCCGAGGAGGCGGGCAGGAACTCCGGCGCCTATCCGACGATCTTCACGCGGTTCGCCGACACTCAGATCGGTCACGGGCAAGCCGCGGCACGACCTACCGACTCCTTCGACTATGAAGGAGAACTTGCGGTCATCATCGGCCGCGAAGCCCGCCATGTCAGCGAAAGCGACGCCATGTCCGTCGTCGCAGGATACTCCTGCTACAACGACTTCACCGCCCGGGACTGGCGGAGCCATTCCACGCAGTGGATCCTGGCGAAGAACTTTCCTGGTACGGGCGCGTTCGGTCCGTACTTCGTGCCGCGCGACGACGTCGCGTCCGTCTCGGACCTCACCCTCCTGACCCGCGTGAACAGCGAGATACGCCAGTCGGCGCCGTTGCCCAATGGTCTTCGATATTCCTGAGCTGATCGCCTACGCGACGAAGTTCACCACACTCGCGCCTGGTGACGTCATCGTCACCGGCACACCCGGCGGGATCGGCATGTTCATGGAACCGCCGACATACCTCCAAGAAGGCGACCAGGTCGAGGTCGAGGTGTCCGGGATCGGAATCCTGCACAATGCCGTCGCGAGCGTCGGATGAGCCTCACCGCGGGTTGCGCACTCTGTGAGACCGAACATTCTGGTGGTCAGGGCCTCGTGCACCGCACCGCTCACTGGTCCGTCGGCCCGGCCGAACACCGCGGCGTGCCCGGCTGGCTGCTGGTGTGGGCCCGGACGCACACCGCGGGATTCGATGTCGTCGATCGCGAAGCCCTCCGTGAGTTCGGAGAGGTACTCGGCGACACGACACGGGCGCTGAAGGAGGTCGTCGGTACGGAGAAGGTCTACGTCGCCGTATTCGGCGACAAGCAGGAACACACCCACGCATTGCTCATGGCCCGTCCTCCCGGACTAGACCCCGGGCGCAACGGAGCGTCCCTGCTCACTGATTTCCAGGACCTCCGTTCGCCCGAGTTGTGTCGGAGCGTCGCCACCGCCGTCGGCGATCGACTTGAACTCGCTCGCCAGAAGCCCAACAGCAGATAAGGATTGCATCACCAATGACCAGTCAGACCGCATCTCGCACCGCCCTCGTACTCGGGCACATCCAAGCCCCGATCACCGATCTCGCCACCGACCCGACCTACCTCGAGCGGCTGGCGGCGGTAGCCCGTCAGGCTCGAGCCAAGGGCATCCCGGTGATCTACGTGACGATCAGCTTCCGCGCCGGGTACTCGGAGCCGGTGCCGGGCAGCCCGCGCCGTGAACGGATGGAATCCGCCGGGGTATTCATCGAGGGCGTCTCGAACTCGGTTCACGACAAGCTCCGTCCCGAGCCCAGGGACATCGTCATCCGGGCTTCCCGGGTCAGCGGCTTCGCCAACACCGACTTGGAGGTGGTCCTGCGGTCGTCGGGCATCGATTCCATCGCGTTGGCCGGGACCTCGACCGGCGGAGTCGTGCTCGGCACAGTGGTCGACGCCCGGGACAAGGATTTCGGGTCACTGTTCTCAGCGACTTGTGTGTGGATCCGAACGAGTCGGTCCACTATGCGCTAATGACGGCGTTGACCGCCCCGTGGGCAGCGACGGTCGCGACATCGAAGGATTGGCTCGCGTCCGTCGACGCCGCAGAGTGACCTTCGCAGGACGATCGAGGTACATCGTCGCGATCTCGTCGGCATACGAGTTGTTGGCGCGAGCAACAGGTCGGTGAGCCTGGAGTCGTCGTACCTGCCGCAGCATGTCTGCGGCAGGTACGACGTTTTGACGCGGGGGAGGCCTTTGGTTGCGCTACGGCGAGCGAATTTCGGCGTCCATAGCGTTCCGTGCGGGTGATCGTGACCGCCGTAGGTCGGCTGGCATGCGGAGCGGGCCCGCCAGCTCGATCTTGCAGAAGGGCTCGTTATGTTTATCAGTGACCATCCCGACACAGCTTTGCTCGAATAGATCTATGCGGCTCTCGCTCTATGCGACTCCCACGGTACAGATTCGGCGATCGACATCCTCGCATGAGTCATCGCCGACGACTTCGTTGTGCATTGTCCCGGCGAGAGCGTCGTTGTTGACCGGTTGTGGCCGCGGTTGTGCAAGGTGCTGGACGTCGATCTATCCAATGACGAGCGGTTCGTGACAGAGTACGAGCGGTTCCGTCACCGTTCCGCGCTGGCAGAAATCCTGCAGCAGCGCTTGATTGACGCGGTTCTGTCCGATCCCCAGTTCCAGGAGCGCGGGATGCTCCCCAGGACGTGGGGTGCCACGGCGAGCCGGTAATCGTGAACACCCCGGTGATTGCCGATGGTGTGCGCCGCGTGCCTGGGGGCGAGCGCCACTGGTCGGTGAGTCCACCGTAGGGATCCTGGCAAAGCTCGGTTACAGTGCCGAGCAGATCGATGAACTGTTCGCGGGCGGGGTGATCGCCGGTCAAACGCACGACGAAGTGGTCACGGAGTGAGCATCCGGTGATGGCGAAAGGGCGTGGAAGGACAACGCCGGGTGTGGGCTGGAGAATCGGCTCACAGCCGGTCGCAACGATCACCCCGGCGCCGTCACGGGAGGTTGCGGCGGTGATTCAGGCGGGGCCGGCGCCGATGATCACGGTCGAAAGCCGGGCGGTGTTCATCGGTCGAAGGGCGCAGGGTCGACCTACCTACCTACCTACCTACTATCTATCTATCTACCTACCGGCCATCGCCCCAAGCGCTCCGCCGTCGAAGTGGGCTGAGCCAGCTTGGAAGCGTCACGAAAGAGCTAGCCCACCGGCGACAAGCGGGCGGTACTCTAGGGTGCATCACAGAGCAGGACCCGAGTATGGGCGACATCGATCCGTCGAAAACTCAACGCCACGTAATCCCGACGGTGACGGCAGAGCTTGCAGCCGCTGGGTTCGCGGACGCCGAGGAGATCGGGCGTGGCGGGTTCGGTGTGGTGTATCGGTGCAATCAGGTCGTCCTGGACCGGACGGTGGCGGTCAAGGTGCTCACCGCCGATCAGGATGCGGGGAACCGGGAGCGGTTCGTCCGGGAACAGCGGGCGATGGGCCGGCTGAGCGGGCACCCGAACATCGTGGGCGTGCTGCAGGTCGGCGCCACCATCTCTGAGCTGCCTTATCTGGTCATGCCGTACTGTGCGCAGGGTTCTCTCGACGCCCGGATACGCCGTCACGGTCCGCTGTCGGCGGTGGAGGCGTTGCGGGTGGGGGTGAAGCTGGCCGGGTCCCTCGAGACCGCGCATCGGTTCGGCATCGTGCACCGAGACGTGAAACCGAGCAACATTTTGATCACCGACTACGGTGAGCCGGCCCTGACCGACTTCGGGATCGCGCGCATCCCCGACGGGTTCCACACAGCGACCGGCATCGTTGCGGGGTCGCCGGCGTTCACCGCGCCGGAGGTACTGGCCGGGCAGGCACCTACGCCCGCGGCGGACGTCTACGGGCTCGGCGCGACGTTGTTCGCCGTGTTGACCGGGCATGCGGCCTTCGAGCGGCGCAGCGGTGAGCAGGTGGTAGCCCAGTTTCTGCGGATCACCACGGAGCCGACCCCGAACTTGCGCGATCACGGCGTCGACGAAGGCCTCTCGCAGGTGATCGAGCACGCCATGGACCGTAGCCCCGAGCAGCGACCCTCAGCGGAGGTGCTGGGCGAGCAGCTGCAGCAGCTGCAGGTCGAGCGCGGGTTGCCGGTCACGGAGATGGCGGTACGAGCAGAACCAGGTGCAGAACAACAGGCGGCCATCCCGATTCCCCTGATCTCCCCGGCCACCGAGCACTCAGGGCGGGGTCCCGATCCTCTCAGGTCGCTGATCAGCACGAGAGGGTCCATCCCCCCGGAGCTCACGAGTTTCGTAGGCCGGCACACCGAGTTGGCCGAGACCAAGAGCCTGCTCGCGAGCTCCCGACTGGTGACGTTGACCGGAATCGGCGGGGTAGGCAAGACGCGCCTGGCCTTGCGTGCGGCGGCCGGTACGCGGCGGGACGTCCCTGACGGAGTCTGGCTGATCGACCTCGGGCAAATACACGACGGTGCCCTGCTGCCCGGAGTGATCGCCACCTCCATAGGGCTACGCCCGCAAGGAAAGCCGGTACTCGACGTGCTGATCGACTACCTGGCATGCCGACAGCTGCTGCTGGTGCTCGACAATTGCGAACAGATCGTAGACGCTGCGGCGAAGGTTGCCGAAAGACTGCTGAGGACATGTCCGAAGCTTCGGATTCTCGCGACCAGCCGCGAAGCCTTGAACGTCGATGGGGAGGCGGTGCTGCAAGTGCGGCCGCTGACCGTTCCCGATCCTGATCAGCTGCTGTCGCCACGGGGCGCACCTCGTTACGACGCGGTCACCATGTTCGTCGAACGGGCCGCCGCCGCCGTTCCGGATTTCACGCTCACCGAGGACAACATCGCCGCCATCGCCGCGATCTGCCGCCAGCTCGATGGGTTGCCGTTGGCCATCGAGCTGGCGGCGGCCCGGCTACGCACGTTGTCACCCGAACAGATCCTGGTACGGCTGACTGACCGATACGCGCTGCTGACGCGCGGCAGCCGTAGTGCGCCGAGCCGTCAGCAGACCCTGCGCTGGTGCATCGACTGGAGCTACTCGCTGTGCACACCGCTGGAGCAACGGGTCTGGGCCCAACTGTCGGTCTTCGCCGGCAGCATCGAACTCGACGCCGCCGAACAGGTGTGCCGCGACAACCTCGCAGCGGGACAGCTGCTCGACGTGCTCACCGCCCTGGTCGACAAATCCATCCTGATCCGCGAGGAATCGAACTCGGTAGTGTGGTTCCGCCTACTCGACACGATCCGCGACTACGGCCGTCAAAAACTCGACCAAGCCGAGCAGCACCTCGAGATTCGGCGCAGACACCGAGATTGGTACCGCGAGCTCGCCGAACGCGCCGAGGCCGATTGGATGAGCGCCCGACAGCTCGATTGGATCAGCCGCCTCGACCGCGAACAACCGAATCTGCGCGAGGCCCTCAACTTCTGTCTCATCGACACGGAGACAGAATCCGACGCTGCACTGTCGTTCGCGGCCGCCCTGCAACCGTTCTGGCTCTCCAACGGACAAACCGGCGAGGCACGGCACTGGCTCGACCGTGCGCTCGCAGACAGTCCCACCACCAACACAGCGGTACATGCCAAGGCACTGTGGCTCGCCAGCCTGGTAGCCGATCTCCAGGAGGGTCCCCGCGCGGCGTCCGCACTGGTCGTGCAGGCGCGGACGCTCGCGACAACGAGCGAGGACCCGATCGTGCATTCGTTTGCCGACCTCGCCGAAGGCGTCCACAGGGTCTTCGAAAGCGACTTTCCCCGCGCCCGCGCACCCCTCGAAGCCGCCCTCGAATCGTTCACTGCGCGGGACGACGCCTACGGGCAGTACTGGGTGCTTCTCTGGCTATTCTGGACGCATGAATTGCAGGGGGACGACGCCACAGCGATCTCGTATCGAGAAAAGTTGCTCGCGATCACCGAATCGTGTGGCGATTGCGTCCATCGGTCATATGCCTTGTGGGTAACGGCGGTCGCCACGTGGCGCCGGGGCGATCGCGACCGTGCGCTGCAGCTACTGCGGCAGGCGCTGCAGCTCATCAATCAACTGAAAGACTCGCTGGTGGCCGCGATGGCTCTGGAAACACTGGCTTGGGTAGTGGGAGCTCAGGACGAACCGCGCCGCGCCGCGGTGTTGTTGGGCGCTGCCCAGACACTGTCTCAGTCGGCGGGCATCTCAGCAGTGCTGTTTCCGAACCTGGCGGTCCACCACGAGGACTGTGAACGGGCGGCACGTCACACGCTCGGTCGGCAAGCATTCGAGGCTGCCTACCATCAAGGCGTTTTGCTGGATCTCGACGCCGCAATCGACTACGCGCTAGGGGAGCAACACCGGACCACAACTCACGGATCGGGGCTCTCGGCGCAGCTGACCGCCCGAGAGCTGGAGGTAGCCGGTCTGGTAGCCGAGGGCCTGACCAATCGGGCCATCGCCATGCGTTTGCACATCTCTCATCGGACCGCCGGTGGGCATGTCGAACACATCCTCACCAAACTCGGATTCACCTCACGCGCTCAAATCGCGGCATGGATCGCCGAAGGGAGCAGATCTGCGTCGACTGGGGTACGTGGCCCTGACAGCGATTAACGTGCGGAGCGGTCCGCTGCACCGCCCGATAACCGAACCGGAGACACCGTTCAGGGGCAGCGGCCAGCGGCGCGGAATCCGGCGCCGCTGACGGTTGCTTCGACGTCAACCGCAGCATCCGTGGCGTATCGCCGTGATCGAGGACGATGCCGCAGCGGGTCAGACGTCCAGGGGGCGCCGACTGGCAGGGGCCGGTACTCAGGTAGTCGGTATTCCGGTGTGCTGGGCCTGTAGCGATCAACGGCTGTGGTCGCCTGGTGCGTAGCGACTCCAGGTGCCGCCGGCGTGCTCGCGGTGCCGGTGGGCGGTGGTGTAGTCAGCCCGGGCAGCAGCCCCGGACCCGCAGCGCGCGATCACTGCAGGTGCGGCAGCACGGGCCCCGTCCGGCCAGTAGGCCGCGACGTAGGCGTGCCAGCCGCAGCGAATGCAGTCGCGTTTCTGCCAGCGTTCGAGCTGCTCACGGGTGGACGGCAGGCTCATCTTTCGGGTCGGATGCGGGCTCGTTTGGGCCGGATCGTGGCGGCCATGTCGACGACGTTCGCGCCGGCGGCCGCGGTCTTGCGGGGCGCGACGTTCTCGGCTCTGGTGGCGATCAAATCGGCTGGGGTGCAGTCGAATATGTCGCAGAGCGCCGCCAGCACCGGCATGGACAGCCGTTCCGAGGTTTGCGTGACCAGGCGTCAGACCTGGATCGAGGACAGCTTGATGTCGCGATCGTGCAAGTGGGGTTCGAGGTCGGTGGCGGCGAACATGCCTCGGGTGGCCATCACTTCACGCAGCCGCCACTGGTAGCTGATCTGGCGTTTCATCGTGCCCTCCCGGCTGGCTTGAGGATCGCGTCCATCGTGGCGTCCAGCGCCCGGCGCAGGGCCCGGGTCCGGAAGTCCGAGGACACGCAGGTGTAGAGCGTGGTCGTGGTCGCGTGCTCGTGGCCGACCTGCTCCTGGACGAACCCTGGATCTGAGCTGTTCTCGATCAGGTGGGTGACGTAGGAGCGGCGCAGTGAGTGGAAATCGAGCGCGGCATCCAGGCCGACCGCGTCGCGGTAGGTGGCGAAGCGGGTGTTCATCTGGGTGAATCCGATCCGGGTGCTGCGTTCGGAGGGCCAGCACGCGCCTTGGGCAGCGGTCGGCAGCAACGGCCGGACCTCCTCGTTCCACTGCTCGAGGATCTCGGCCGACCACGGCCAGACCGTCAGCACGCTGCGCCGTTTCGGCGGGAAGGCCTTCTTGGCCTTGCCGTGGCGGACGTAGACGACCCCGTAGTCGCCGAACTCCGTGCCCTCGGGGTTGCGGCCGAAGTCGACCGCGTCGAGCATGCGGGTTTCGTTGCGGCGCAATCCGAATGCGTATGCCGTTTTGAACAGGACCGCATCCCGGAACGCCGGAAGCCAGCCCTTGCGGCCGCGGACCTCTTCGATCTGGGCGCCGACGTAGTCGAATAACGCCTGCAACTCGTCGCGGGTGAACGCTCGCTTGCCGACGTCGGCCTCGGCCTCCTAGACGTGCACGGCGGTGTTCCATTCGTGGATCACTTGGATCGGGTGCGTGCCGAACCGCTATTCGCACTCGGCCACCCACTGGTCGGCGGGATCGACCAGGTAAGCGCAGAACAGGCTGATCAAGTTCTGGTAGTTGCGCAACGTCGACCGCTTCAGATTCCGCAGAGCCCGCAGGTCGCCGAGCTATTCGTCGGCCATCTGCGAACTCCAGACCCACGGGAACTTGTCCGCGTGCGTGGTGAACGTCAGCACCGCCTTCTCCCGCGAGTTGATCGTCGAGAACGCCAAGTTCCGGGCCAGCTGCTGGTTTACCCCAGCCGTCGAGCATCGCCGTGAACACCTGCTCGTCCGGACGCAGCAAAGAAACACCGTCGACCAGCTGCAACCGGGCCGCGCCCGGTGCCAGAACACCCCGCTACACCCGCATCGAACCCTCACGGTGGCCTCGCGGCGCGGCCAGCCCGCCGCGACGAGGCCGCCGAAGACCGCGTCGGCCATGCGCAACGCGTTGGGTCGATGACCGGGACCGCTCGCCAAGGCGGGAACGATGTGCGGGTGTGCCGCCATGGCGGTGCGGTAGGAACGGGCCCAATCGCGCAGTGCCGAGCGCCAGTCCCGATCCTCGGCCGACAATCCTTCGAACATCGCGATGTCGACTTCGCCGAGGACGGCGTCCACGACGGCGTCGATCAGGTCGTCCTTGGTGCGGACGTGGTTGTACAGCGTCGGGCCTTGCACGCCCAGCTCGGTGGCCAGGCGCCGCGTGGAGACAGCGGCCAGGCCCTCGGCGTCGACCAGGGCGGTGTCGATGATGCGATCGCGGGTCAGCAGCGGTCGGCGTGGTCGTGCCATGGGCTCTCCTTTCGGTCCTCGCATTCTCGCAGGCGCGGGACGCGATACTTGCGCCGCTAGTTTCGGAGAGTGATGTCGAGATTCATGGGGATGGTGTCACCGTGTTCGTTCAGCTTCGCGTAGAATGGCGAACCCACCGCTTGCTGAATATTGGCGTGAACCGGATATGTCGGTGCACGAGGTCTCCGTGGACGATTTCGACGTGCTGGTCGTGCCCGGTGGCACGGTGAACCTGCTCGGCTTGGTGGACGCCTCGGTGTGATGGCTGCTGGAACACCACGACACCACCGAGACTGCCCTTCTGGACCACCTGACCACCGAGTACTGGCTGCTCATCGACGATCGGTTGCGCGATCTGGACATTGCACTCGACCCGCGAAAATCATTGCCTGGCAACCGAATCGAGGCCCCGAACGGTCAACGCGAGGCGGGGACCCTTCGCGAGTGATGGATGGAGCCAACGCGTGCGCACCAGGTTGGCGCCAGCGGTGTCACCCGAAGCGCCACGGCCGTTGGGCTGACCGGTCACCTACAGGCTCGCGTCAGCGCGTAGCCGACCACGGCGGCCGTATCGGCCCAGCTCCGAAACAACGGTTGCTTGCCGGATCGGGCGCTGGTCAACGGTGGTCGAGAACGATCTTGCCGAAAGCCCGCCCTGACTCCATATAGGAGTGGGCGTCGGCAGCTTGGGCTAAGGTGAACACGCGGTCAACGACGGGCGGATGAACTGCGGCGCTGTCAATCATTGCCAGCAGATTTCGCATGTCCGCCGGGCTGCCCATCGTCGTTCCGATCAACTCGTACTGGCCGAAATAGTAGGGGCGAAGTTCAAGTGTGGCAGTGGGGGATGCCGACGACCCCAGCACCACGCAACGACCACCGGGACGAAGGCAGGCAATGGATTCCGACCATCGGCCAACCGAGTCGAGTACGAGATCAAACCCTTGGCTTTCGGCGGTGAGCGCCCGCGCGTTCGACGTCCAATCATCACCTGCGTGTGGGATACCCGCCGCCGCGCCGAGTTCGATGGCCGCCGCAATCTTGTCGGGGTCGTCGGACGTGACGACTACCCGGGCTCCTGTCGCGACCGCGAGACGAACGGCGGTGGTGGCCACGCCGCCGCTGGCGCCGAGCACCAACAGCGACTCGCCACTGTGCAAACGGCCTCGGGTGAACAGCGCACGATAGGTCGTCAGGCCCACCAGTGGTAACGCGGCGCCCTCGGTAATGCTCCAACCGCGGGGAAGTGGCACCAGGCACTCCTCTGGGACGCACACACGCTCGGCGTAGGTACCTGGACGATAGTCACCCAGGATTTCCCAGTCCGAGCCTGGTGCGGCCTCTCGGTTACCCCAGAACAGAGAGGGCACAATCATGACCTTCTCGTCGGTGTCCCGCCGATATCCGCATCCGTCTGCTCCTGGCACGTGAGGCAGCGGTGACTTGAACACACCTTGCCTCACTAGCACATCGTGCCAATTGAGCGCACTCGCCGCCAGGTCGACTTCGACCCATCCTGGACCGGGCTTCCGGTCCGGGAACTGTTGTAAGCGGAGAACGTCAGGTGATCCGTACTGATTCATCACCACCGCCTGCACGCGCGGCGCCTCCTCGATTTCGTTCTACAAATGGCGTTGGAGTCGCTCTCCGAACGGCGGCGACAACACGCTATAGGGCTGATGAGGCCGATCGAATCGACGCTATCGGCGCGCGAAGCGATCTCCGAGCCATTCGCTTACATGGGACATCGCCCTACCCCGGGGGTCCTTTTCAGCCACGGAGGGCAGCGGGAAGCCGAAGTGATCCCCGTCCACGTTCACGATCGACTTGTCGGAGGCTGGAGAGCTGTCGTATACGGCCTGTGCGTGCTGGGGTTGGACCTCGTTGTCGCCGGTGAAGCACAGAACCATGGTCGAAACCGTCACTGACGGCAAGTTGTCCAGCAGCGTGCAGCGTGAGCTGTGGCCCGACCACTGGCTGAGCCAGGCCCGCGGAGTGAGGTACTTCGCGAAGCCTTGATCGGTGTAATTGCCCAAGTGGGGAAGCGCCGACAACAGCGAGCCGTAGTTCCGTTTACTGGGCTGAAGGGTGAGGTCGGTTGACACGGGATTGGCGTCGGTGCGGTACACGGACATGATGCGGCCCACCACCGCACGCCTGAGCACGAATGCCCGCTCGCTATCACTGAGCCGCGTGAAGCTCTCGTCTTCGGCTATGGAACGGTAGTGGCGTTGTTCCTCGATATAGGACCGGGCAATGGCGTCGATTCGGGCGACTCGCGCGCTCTGTGCAGCGCGGTATCGCTCGATGAACTCCGCGGAGTACTGGCTGGACTGCGGTGGCGACTTGAATCCGTTGCGCGGGTTGTACATATCGAGATCAGGATCGGCCGAAAGCGGATCACCCTCGTCCAGGACAGACGGGTCGATGCTGGCCATCAACGTCTTGCCGGCCCCGTGGTGTGCGCCCATGAAGACGAACCCGTCCACCGGTGGCAGCTCGAATCGGCTGAGATCGAAAGGATCCCCAGCGGCTGTTTCCCGCAGGCGCTTGTCCGGCGACGCAACCGCTTGCGCCTGGTAAAAGGTGTACAGCGGCCCTCCGCCGCTGTAGCCGAGGAATACGATCTTTTCGAAGTTGCGTCGGCGGAGTTCGGTAACAGCAGCCGCGATGTCGAGCAGCGCTACCTCGTGGCTGGCCATGGCGTCGTTGTTGGGCCAGCGACTCTGGTGGGCGAGCACCGCGTAGCCCGCGTCGACGAGCGGTGCGATCGTGTAGTGCCGGCTGACATCAGCGCGGGGGTGGATCACGCAGATGGCGGTCTTCTCGCTGCCGTCGCTGTACAACATGCCCTTGGAGGTCGCGCCGTCCTCGGCGGCCAGCACCACCATCCGGGGTTCGGTTCTGACGGGCGGCTTTTCGAAGGAGAGCATGTCGAAGCCCGGGGCGTAACGCCCGATTCTGGGAAGACTCACTATTACTGCTCCTGCGCCATCGGATCAAGGCCCTGCGACAAGCGCTCAGCCATCTTGCGCGTGACATCGAGATAGATTTCCGCCTCCTCGGGAACAAGCACCTCAACCAACGTCTTGTTCTCGAGCCATACCTCGATCAGCGGGAACGCTTCGACGCGGTTCACCCACTGGCAATGCCAGCCCTGATTCTCCGCAATCTTGAATACTTGCTCTTTCGAAAGCTCAACGCTCAGAGCGAAATGGGTGACGGTTCTATCGGGGGACGGCGCCCTCTCGAACTCCGTGCCGTCGGTCCCGGGCACCAGTAGGGTTCCAGCTGGGTAGACCTCCACCTCGGTGCCGTGCTCGTCGCAGGCGAACGCCATGAAGGCTCCCGGGTGCACCGGGAATGGCAGGACGGCCCCACCCATGAATTCGGCGAGAACCTTGGCCACGTTCTCGGGGTCCTCCGCCTCGATCGACAGGTGATGGATCATTGTCTCTCCCTTGAGCTCATTACTCCTGGGCCTCCGGGCGACTCGGCCGCCCGGTTGGCGCCACGTGGCACAAGCATATGCCTGGATGCAGGGCTTGTCCATATGTCACATTCATGCATACGAGCATGCCGTTCGAGGCCTGTGCAGAGTTCAGGGTCGTTGGGGTGGAGTTGGGACTGGTCGTGCTCCTTGTTGCCTTCCAGCTGTGGGGGTGTGGACATGGGCGCGCCTCGGCAGTGGTGCGCCGCGCAGATGAACATGCATGCATTGTCCATTGACTTTGGTGAAGATTGGATGCAGACTCTCGATCATGCAACGTAGCGGTGAAGGTATTGCGGAGCTCGCGGCGAAGATGCTGGAGGCGATCGGCAAGGACATGGACTTCTTCTGGGCCAACGCGCACCCCGATCTGGTGCTGGAATTTCCCTACGCGCCGTCGCTCGGCTGGCCAGAGCGGGTGACCGGGCGTGAGAATACCGAGCAATTTCTGGCGAACCTGGCGGGCGTCCTGCCGGGGCTGACCTTCAGCGACGTCCGTGTGATGCCGCTGGCGGAGGAAGATGCCGTCCTGCTGGAATATCACGGCTCCGCCGGAAACTACGACCAGAACTACATCACGATCACGCGATTCAGGGACGGTAAGCTGGTCCTGTTCCGCGAATACTTTGACACCACCGAGGCTGCCCGTGCGCTCAGCGCTGTCGGCGAGTAGCTAGCTGGACCTCGACCGGTACCTGCCGATTGTTTTGCCCCGGCATTGGCCGCTATCTGGCCACACCGGGGCCTCGCCTGGGGCCGTGAATAGTTGCTGCCGAAGGCAGATTCGAACCTGCTACACGACCCACAGACGCCAAGGAGGTGGCGGCTCAGCCCGCGCCGCTCACATGCTGAATGGTGATCTCCGGTGCGTTACACAGCACGGATTTTATCCCGATACACCGAATACAGGAAAGAGATATCCGTTGACTACCTTTGACGGGAGTGTTTACCGCATCACCGACAGCGGTTATGAAAAGGCACGCCGTGCCGCAGTATGGAATGCGATCAAGCCCAAGCGAAAACCCGCCGTGATCGTGGTGGCAGGAAGTCGTGACGACGTCGTACGCGCCGTCGAGTTGGCCCGCGCGGAGAAGCTGTCTATTGGAATCCGGTCGGGTGGGCACAGCTGGGTGGGTAACGCTGTTCGAGACGATGGCCTCCTTCTGGATCTGTCAAGGCTCAAAGCGATCGAGGTCGATCCAGGATCGATGACAGCGACTATCGAGCCCGGCGTCCACGCCGACGAGTTGGCAGCGGCACTGTCGAAGCATAATCTCTATTTCCCCACGGGCCACTGCCCGAGTGTGGGCATCGCCGGATTCATTCTGGGCGGTGGGTCTGGTCTCACGTCCTATTCCTCCGACGTTGGCCCCGCCGCATTCAGTCTTCGGGCGATTGACGTCGTCACTGCCGATGGCGAAACTGTGCATGCCACCGACGACGAGAATTCCGAGATACTGTGGGCGGCCCGCGGGAGTGGTTCGGGATTCTTCGCCGCCGTGACACGTTTGTACCTTGATCTGCGACCGATGCCCGGCGTTGTCGCGCGGGCGATCCAAGTACATCCCCTGTCAGCGTACGACGAGTTGGTTCCCTGGTATCTCGAAACCAACAAGGTGCTCATGGAAGCCGGGTGTCCCGCGATGCTCATCGCAGGCAGGAACCCGCTATCGGATAGCGATGACACGGTATTGATGGTGACCACATATGTCTTCGCAGATGACATCGAACACGCGAAAGCATTGATGGCTCCACTGGGAACCGCCCCAGGCCTTGATTCGGCCCTGCTGTGGCAACCGGCGCAACCCTGCTCCATCGCAGAGCTGTATGGGCTGTTCAGCCTGCTCCACCCTGAGGGATACCGCTACCTCACCGACAACGTGTTCCTCAGCGATCAGGATGACCCCCAGTTGTGGCGCGACACCAAGGCCATCATCGATTCGTTGCCCACTGCGCGGTCGAGCGTCTGGCTGATCCCCGGGCTACAACATACACATCCCAACGCTGCGTACAGTTTGTTCTCCGAGACCTTGATCGAGGTCTACGCCGGCTATGAACACGAGTCGCAAGACGAAGAAATGATTGCCTGGCACACCGCCAGTGTGGAAAGTATCGATCGGTACACTATCGGCGGCGGATACGTCGGGGATTCAAACCTGTTTCGCCATCCGATGGCCGTACTGCACCCAGACAGCGCCGCGCGTCTCGAGGAGCTATGGAGCAAGTACGACCCCGAGGGCCGGTTCTTCCGTTACCCGTCCGAGCTTCCGCTGGCACGGGTCTGATATGCCAGCCGTAGTTCGTGATGGTGGTGCTACGCGCGGCCATCACGAATGGTCGGTTTGTGGCGTGAGATAACTTGCAGGGCTGAGTGTTACGGCGTGCCGATGCCGATGCTTGTCGGCCACCGCGCGAGCATGTCCGTGGTTGTGCAGTCGTGGCGCACGAATTCCGCATGCAGTGGAAAATCTGGACAGACCAGCGGGTACCCCACGCCTGAAAACCGATGGTCCGCGCACCGCAGGCGCTCAGGCCACCCACAACCCTCATCGTTGCAGTATCAGAGCCTGACGAGCTGTGGGAGCTGGTCGAGCCGTTGCTGCCGAAATTCACGCCGCGTCCCGCGGGGCGGTGGTGTCCTGCGCCTGCGCCCACTCGGTGTCGGTCAGCGATGAGGATGGTAGAACGGGCACACTTCGGCGACTCACCGTGGGCTGAGCGCGACGAACACGAACAGGTAAGCGCCCCTGGCGCAGGGGCTCTCGGATTACGACAGGACGGTGTGGTAACCCCGAGTTGTACCAGGAGTCCCTCTACATACCAGCAATCACACGCCGACCAGCCACCGAGTTCTCAGATTCCCCGGTAACACATCTCACCAAGCTCGGCTTGTCCTCGCGCTCACATATCGCGGCATGGGTCGCGGAGCATCCCAGGACTCTGAGATCACCCGCGCCGCTACACGTCCTGCCGAAGTGGTTGCGGACATAGGAACAATCGTTCGTTCGGCAAGCGCGTTGCGGGCAGAGATTCCTCGGTCTCATGCAGGAACAGTTCGACAGCACACCAATGCCTTCGGCGGCAATCATCAACAAAATTGGCTGCCGCCGCGACAGTTGCCCGGTAGTCGAACGCTGTTCTGCCCAACCAGATTCGCACGTGCACATCACCTTGGGCCGGCAGCCGAGCGCACTCGGCAAGGGCCAACAATGCCGGTCTCCGGTCGGGGCACTGCCGTCGATGCACCACGCCAACGTCAATGCGTCGGCCGTCACCTCCTGGCCCAGGCCTCGCGGTCGCGGCGAGTGCTTCCTCCGCGATCGTGCCGGGATGACTTCGCTGTCGCTGCTGTGCATTCATGGTGTCCCCGAGCAATAGTGTGCGATCTGTCCCCCGTAGCCTCGTTCGAGAACGCGCAATCGGCGACGGGAAATCTACCTATGCACGTACCTATTTTCGATATCCAGGTATTCGACATCCAGGTAATGGAGAGCATCTCCGGTTTAAATCCCACAAACACCTCGGTGAGTACACGGTCCGTGGAATTACCGACGGTGACGGCAACGCCCGAGAGGCCGAATTAGGAGGCATTGGGCGCGGAGATCGGCAGCACCGCTCCGACGCTCACCCCCAGCGCGCACCGACCTCTGACCACCGTTCGCCGCCTACGAGGTCGAAGAAGTAGGCCGCCCCGGTCGAGGTGACGGTTGGGCGGACACCACCGAGCATTTCGTATGGGACTGCCCTCGGTTTGGTTGACTCCTGACCTGTGAGGATTGCTCCTCGCTGGAAGGATGTCCCCCATGCCGAAGCCGTATCCCGAAGAGTTCC